>NZ_JAPDBE010000014.1:38651-99888 GCF_027705025.1 Aeromonas sp. D3
CGTCAGCACCAGGTTGGTCGTCAGCGTCAGCACCAGGTTGGTCGTCAGCGTCACCATCAGGTTGGTCGTCAGCGTCAGCACCAGGTTGGTCGTCAGCGTCAGCACCAGGTTGGTCGTCAGCGTCACCATCAGGTTGGTCGTCAGCGTCACCATCAGGTTGGTCGTCAGCGTCACCATCAGCTTTCGGTTGGCCGGCAGGCTCATGATTCGGCTGTTGAGCCTTCAGGTCTTCCAAGGAATCTCTGATCGCATCAAGAACCAAATCAGCACTGTCCCAGCAATCATTGAAGTCAGCGGTTATCACTCCCATTTCTGAGATGATTTCAAGCCTCGTCAATAAAGCAACTGGGAAGCGTTGGCGTGCCAGGTCTCTCGTTTGCTCCCATACTGGGGTTAGAGGTTTGTAGTTAAGCAACTCGCAGCCAATGTAGTAAGCAAGGTAGTCTTCCAGCACATTTATGGCTGGAGTATTCGCCCCCGGAACCGGCCTCATCCCCTTGGAGATAAACAGCTGCTCAATGGCTTCATACTCACCACGAAGCCCTGGGTACTCTAGAAGAGCCATCCGATCTATCCGGCCGTCATCGAAGTAGTTCAGGAATGAACGGTGCACCTTACCTTTCGTCTTTAGTGACTTTTCATATTTTACAAAGTCACTGCCATATCGGTGGTGAGCCCCTTCGTGCATGCCAAACCCCATGGCAGCCGCGGCCTGAACGGGATCGCCCGCATCGAAGAACGGCATTAGCACCATTTCTTGAGTTGTACCTGCAGTAGGATAATTTCCCCAGGTCGTCCTCAAACCGAAGTCGTTGGCCATCATGGCTAACCGGAGCTGAATGGTCAGCATTTTACTTTGAGTAGACTGCATTGTGTGTCTCCAAAAATTAAAACCCCAGGGCGAGCCTGGGGTTGGTTGGGGTTGCCTTGGTAAGGCGGATTAGTAAAAACCGGTCACTACGGGAGGTGGGTTATTAGTTGTAGTCGATATTGCAGCCAACATTCCGGTGAGGAAGTCGTCCTTAGAAGCGGTAACAGAACTCGGTGCATCTGTTGGGTCTTCTTCCTCTTCGATCTCTAGCTTGGCAGTCCTTAGGGACGACAAGTAGCTCGGATCGCTCAACAACGTGAGCAAACCCATCATTTTACTCAGCTCAGTAGCATCCAGTTGCGCCGCCCGTCTCTTGGGAAGAGAGCTTTCGAACGCATCAATGCTGTCAATAGCCGGCTGAATAAAACTATCCAGCACCGCCATCTGTATGAGCTTTTCCTTGATGTTCGTCACATACCTCAGTGACTTGCGAGTGAACTTACTACCGTTGGACATCGAATACTGGAAGTCTCGCAAAGAGTTGCGAGCCATTTCAGAGATCGTATCAACTGCAGCATCGCCAAGTGGGTTGTTAACCACATCCTCATTCACGCGATACGAAAATGAAACCTGCTTCCTGACGTAATCCACGTCATAGAGCGAGGCTCGTATGCGAGAGGCGAAATCATGGAGAGACACTGTTGCGGCTGCCTGTTGTATCCAGGAGTCGCATTCTGCGTCGTAGTTGAGTAAGAGCTGATCAAGATTTGCGTAGAAGTTGACTCTCATCAACTCGAGGCCGTCAGTTACCTCATTCAGTAAATGGCGAGGTACAGCCCAAGCTCCAAGGACTTGGAAACCGACTTTGCTAAGCAGGGCGATACCTTCTTGGCGAGCTCGGCCTTGGAATGCGATCTTCTTCTTATCGAAGACCGATTTTGACCCCAAGCGAACCACATCGGCGGCTAACGCCTCATTCTCAAGTCCCAAATCAAGGGGCTTATTGTTCCGGGTCGCAGACCAGGTGGTGACCTTGAAATCCACCAGCACATAGCGCTGGAAGAATTCGACAAAGTTCATTGCGGTAAAGGATGACATGGGTAATTCCTTATCACTGGACAAGGAGCTCCCATAGAGGGAAGACTCCCGTCAGGGTGGTGTTGGCCGATTAGGCCGGGTTGGGGTTGCGATCCGCGGATGCGGTGTGCCTTGAATCGCTAAGCACAAAACGCCACAAAAAGTAGCGCTCTCGGAAATGTTCAACAAACACATCCGACAGCACTCTGATTTGGATTTTTTGCACGGCAAAGACGACTCGACGAGTCACAAAAGGCGAGGTTGGAAGCTACGGCCCAGAAAGGAGTCCGATTAGCCGTTCGGACATGGGCATACTATCTCAGGTGGGGACAAAAAAATCAACGCTGCCTTAGGCAGCGTTGATTTCACTCTCTTTGATTCTTGCGATTGCCATATCAAGCCAGGCACCCAACGTTGGGTGATTTCCTTGCCGGCAGTACCGGGACCAACATGGCCAAAAGTCCGGGTCGTTCTTTGGCCAGGGCGGCTCGTGGGCCTCTAGAGTCCGATTAACCAAGACCCTGGTTACGGCCTTAATGATCGCCTGAGCACCAGCACTAGCACATGGCAGTTTAGGAAGTCGTGACAAGTTATCCTTCAGCCCTTGCACTGTTCTGTACTCGGCCTCCTTCCCTTTGATACACAAAGCATAAAGGGGCCTGCAGTTCTTTGCCCAAGGCATATCAGGTAGTTCGTACCCCATTCGCAGTGGCACGATGTTGACAGTATCCCCAATGATGCCAATGAGAAATTCATTGGCCCCACCAGCTTGTTGCTTGCTCATCACATACTCAACCAGGAGATCCACATCTTTGCTGAGCGTGATACCAAGAATGTCGTGCAAGCATCCTTTCAGCGTATTCATACGAACACCTCAAAGAAAACCCGGCTCTAGGCCGGGTTGGTTGGTGTTAGAAGGTTAGTAAAATTCGAACTCAAACAGACCTTTATGTTTGCTGAGTATCTGCTTTACCGCCTCCTGGAGTTGTTGAACTGGTGCATCTGATATGCTGACAGACTGCAGATGCTCAAGCTGTTCGGATAGACACAGATCGGTAAAATTCCGACTCTGGTCATCGATCATGTCAAAAGCATTGTGCAGTGAGAGCAGCAACAACATTACGACCTGCGCAGCATCGATCCTTTTTGTCACCCCCCGAAAGGGAATGTTGCCAGTCAAGTTGCATCCGTAAAGCACTCCTTCGCCTGGTATTGTAGGTGTGATAAACACCCCCTCCTCCGCTAGTTCCGCCATGATGTTTCGCCACGTTGCGGCTACTTGCTCTGGTTCGGTAATTTTTGCTCGAAAGTACATGTACTTAGTCCTCAACCCAAGACTGGCCAAACACAGCTTTGCAAAGGTGCATCGCCGCTTCGTAAGTCGCCTCATCACCAACTAAACGATGTGCATACGACTCGTGGAAGGTTTTTTTGACCCTGTTACGGACTGATGTTGGACTGGTACGAACCATCTCTCTCACCCAACGAAGCAGGCTGCGAATGGACAAAGGTTTATCCATCGCTACCCCGTTCGTCATCGTGAAATCGTTTTGTTGAGACTTCTCTACAGCAGTATTGATATCGCGCATAACGCGAATCATTTCTGGTAGCAAAGACTCAATTGCATTGATGTGCGAGGGTGGGAATTGCTGTCCGAGTTCTGCTTCCCAATCAGTGAGCTTGAGTGCGATCTTGTTCTTGCAAATCGTTTTCATGTCATCGTCACTCAGCTCACTTGGGGAGAGTGGGATGAAGCGGTCGATAAGAGCATCACTCAACCCAGTAGTGCCTCTGAAGCCCGATAGCCCAGTGATACCACCGTTGTTGAATGTGAACACACAACGGAACAACTTGTGCGGCTCCAACCACTCACCAGTTTCAGCCAGCTCGATGCCATGGGTCATGAGCTCATAGAAAGCCACCAGCTCAGCTGGTTGCATGGCATCGGCCTCGTTAAGCAAGAATATCCCACCATTAAGCAGAGCTTCCCGCAACGGGCCAGAAACGAACTCGCCTGTGGCCGGGTTAACGCGCCCGAGCAAGTCCAGTTGGAAGCTGGTCTCCTGAGTGCCTTCGACCTGGTATATAGGCCACTGAGTTCGGGCTGCAAACTGTATGACCCCGGTTGTCTTGCCAGCACCATACCCGCCATAGGAGACGATAATATCTCCATCTGGATCGGCCATAATCCTGCGCACATCATCAAGGAAGGTTGTTGTGAAAACGTGTGGTTTTATTACCGGCACGCGGGGGTTCATCAGGTGAGTATCGCCATGGGGGCAACGAACCTTGATATTTGCATCCAGGCCAAATTCGCTGCCAGAAATGAATGTGTGCTGAGTCATAACGCTAATCTCCGAAAACCTACTTGAGCAGGTTGTGTGTGTGTTGGGCTGAATGCCCGGGTTGGGGTTGGTCGCGAGTGGCACATTGCGGACCGAGTGCCATAGAGACAGCCAGGGCTGTTTCTGCATGTACGCTGACACCGGAGAAATACCGGTGAACGGACATGCAGAACCAGCCAACGAGGGCTTGAGTGATAGATCACGGGTGAGGAAGTCGGCAGAAAACCGGGATATTGGTGTTGGCGTCAAGCAGTGCGGCTCGCCCCCTGAGATAGACGCCGGGAGCATGGACAGAATAGCCTTCGGCTGGCCTCCTGTAAAGACGGCCACCCCTTACGGGGTGGCCTGGGTTACTTAACAAAAATCAACAGCAAGCATTTCAGCAGCCCCCTGACCGTTGTACTCGATCTGGCTGACTCTGATCGTCTCAATTGATTGTCTTCTATATAACTCCGGGTTGGGTAAAGCGATGTTGGGGTTGCGCTTTTGAACATCTTCTGTCCATTTCGCATAATCGATAACCCCTTGGCGCGGAGAGGAATGCAATCGCACACCAGCATACTCGGCCTTTACATGGTTACCCATCATGGAGCGCAATGCTTTTTTCAGCTCGGCTTCCCGGGCCTTGGCCTCATCAATCTTCACCTTGACTGGAGACATGTCACGCCAGACTTGCTGCAGCTCTGCGGCAATTATGGTCCATGCTTCCTGGTCTTGTTGTGTGCTCGGCTCGAAGTAGTCAAGCTCTGTAATCGGCGGGGCTTCATCCCGTTCGTACAGATCCCACCACCATTTTTGCCTCTCGATCAGCAGTTCGATTAGCTCCTCATCACGTGTGATGCGAAACACAATGAGCTTACGATCATAGGCGCGATAGAAGGCCAAATAGCCAATCTTAGCTCCTGTCGCCAGTAGCTGGTCTTGTACCTGGGGTAGGTACCGTTGGTAGGCCTCCGAGTTCCGGCGTTCTTGCATTACTGACTCGAAGGTTTCCCATGCTGGCACTTTGAGCTCAACCGGAGAGCCATCAGACATTAACCCATCCAGCGAAACGCGAATGAAGGAATAAGTCTCGTGCTGCACACAGGTTGGTATCACCAGGTCAAATATGCCTTGCGACTCCAACCACCGCTCGAACGCCTGTCGCGCCAGCGGCTCCTGTTCATTTCCTCTTCGAACGAAGAAGTTCTTGCTCAAGTCTGTGCCGGGCTTGCGCCCAGTTTTGACCATCCAAAATGCACGCGCACTTTCATGCGCGTATGGCCACTGGATTACAGAAGCAACACTAGATGCTCCTATGCCACCAGCTCGCCATTCATGCCATTCAGGGGTTCCCTGAACTAGGTCGACGTAGATCATGGGTGTGTCCTCTATCGATCAGCCGATGTTGAGCGCCAGGGCGGTCACATCTCGATCGGACATGGATTGCTTGTGGGCTGGAGCCCGGGTTGGTGTTGGTCGCGAGTGGCACATTGCGGACCGAGTGCCATAGAGACAGCCAGGGCTGTTTCTGCATGTGCGCTGACGCCGGAGAAATACCGGTGAACGGACATGCAGAATCAGCCAACGAGAGCTTGAGTGATAGATCAAGGGTGAGAATGCCGGCGTAGGGCTGGGGGGTTGTTGTTGGTGCCAGACCTTATGGCCCGCTCTTATAAGGCACCGAGAGCACTTCGACTGTAACTGTAGTCTATCTAGGTGTTCAATAGCTGTCTAGGCCAATTGACAGTCCTCCACTGGCCGAAAAGGTCATGCTCTATGGGGCAGGCAATGCTGCAGATCTTTTCGATGAACGGCTGACACAGGCATTGACATGTATAGGGCAAAAAAAAAGCCACCGAACTACGGTGGCTTTAGGTTACGTGTTACATGGCAAGCAGAAGCTGCTCACCTGCGACATAGCGTTTCAGTGGCCTCTTTGGCAGCTTAACCACCACATCTGGCAATTGCGCCGTTACTAATCGCCGCCCTGTTTTGACCATCCGAACGAAGCTCAAATAGGTCGCGTTAGGGTATGCTACGTCACTAAAAACTGATGAGGGGGAAACCCCCGCCCCTGTCTCCAACTGACGTTGTAGCCGGGCTAGTTCGGCATCAAGATGCATGCGCACCAATGTACCGACTTTGCCGCAGAGTGGCGATAAGCTGGCAGCAATCTGCCTTTTCCATCGTTTTTCCAGTTGTAGCGATGCTGCGTTGATCGCGCAGGTTGTTAACCGGGCAACCCTCACAGCAATCACAGAGGAAAGCCTGCACTCCAGATCGAACCCAATGCGTTTGGCTTGCTCTCGTGCCTCGGTCTCCTGCTCAACAAACAGGACATGCTCAACATCGGCCCAGAAAGCTGTGTTGTTCTGACGATGGTAGTCCAGCGTGAAGCTGATCCAACATAGCCGGCGCATTTGTCTAGCTAGGGCCAGATGCCTGAGCTCGTGACGGCGGTATTCTGCCTGAACGATTTGCCGATACTCAGGGGTACTCAGAATTTCCAAGTCGCTTCGGCAGTAGATGCCCATCAACGACTGGTCACCAGATAACCCCATTTGCCGCATACGTTGGCCACGCTGAGCCATCATATGCATATCTGCAACCTTGCTTGGCGTGATCTGCACCACACCAAAGCGCAACAGATATAGTACTGCAGCAGTGTTCGTCATTTCACCAGCCTGGGCAGATTCTCTCATCCGGTCATACTCTTCCCAGATGATCCAACTAGCAACATCACCATCGATGGTAAGTTGCTTTGCAGTCTCTACCGGCCCGATAGTGCGATGTCCATCATGAGTGCGTAAATTGGTGGCGGCCCTCCGATCGTCTTGGCCATCAAAGTAGGTGGCCGACAACATCGGATCGGACAGCCCATCGGTCAGCTCATCAGACCCCCATTTAAGATCGGGGATCTTAAGCCAAAACTCTTGCGGAATCTTGGTCGCCGGTACCGGTGTTATTAACTCATCCTCCGTGAGCAGCTCGATGTTTCCATCCTCCCAGACACTGCGATAAATCTCTATCGCTTGGAATGGCGTTGAGTGAAAGCAGTGGAAATCCCACAGCCAACTCACGTGTAACAACTGCTCAGGTGACACAATGCGGAACTGGGGCTTCGACATGCGCTGGTTGTAGTCGTTGTCCTCGACTTCACCAAGAAGCAATTTCATCTCCAGATCCTCTGCCCTTTGCTGCTCCACATAGTCCGCGGAACAGCATAAACGCAGCAGTCGAGCCAAGAAGCTAGGTGAGAACACGTCAGGCTGTACCTTAATGTATCCCCCTGCGTAGATTGTCCTTCCGACAGGATGGCGATCTTCCCAAGACCATTGCTTGACACCTAAAAGCCGTTGGATGTTGTTAAGGTTCACCATGTAGGCGTAGCGGTCAACCAGGGTTCTGACCCCATTGACCTCATGATAAAGCATGTTTTCCATGCTTTTATCTGTCCCACCTCGCAGGCAAGTCCAACATCCAGTTCTTGCGCCGCAGGCATCAGAGACTTTCTTCTCGCTCGCGCTCCAGATACATTCACCTGTTGCGTCTCGATACAGCTCAGCCAATTCTTTGTTGTTGGCTTGGTAGCTTGGTAATGGCAAATGCACTGATGCTTCGTTACCGCAACTCATGAGCAGTTCCCACACATCCCCTTGCGACCAGTGCCGGATGGGGTATAGCTCCCAACCTGCACTTGTTTTGACCGGAGCTGTGGCGTGCCCCCCGCGCTTGGCGATATTGCCAGCTCGAGTTGCGCCCTCTGCATCACGAGAACCCAGCACTAGACAAACCTTCTCACGCATCTCTTTTGGCATGCGCTTGATCATCTGAGCCTTTACTCTGTTACCTGTTGTTACCTTCAGGTCACGCATTGTGGTGAGGAGCTAGTGACATACGTGGGGAGGCCTCGACCAGTCAAAACACGCCCTGTCCAGGACGATGCAAGACTTGGTTTGCCGACTACGATAGACAGTGGCAATCTCTCCTTGTCGATGAGCACTTGTATCGCGGCAAGCTGCCGGTCGGCGAGATTGCGCACTTCAGGGTTCTCAACCTGTGTATCTGTATGACTGATCCAGTGGTAGGCAGAGATCTCGTTGCCGCGACCCTCACGAACCAACCCTATCATCGCAAACAACAGTAGATGAAGAGTACTTGTCGAATCCTTCCCCCCGCTGAGTGCAAGAGAAATGGTAAACCCATCGAGTAACGTGGCTCGGATGGCAAGTACAGCTTCAGTGATCATGCTGGACAGTGGCTGCCCGGTCGTATCACTGATCGCTGCCATCAGATCGTCATTGTTCTGCAAAGTCTCCCTAAGCTGATCCCACTTGTCGCCACGGTAAATTGTGGCCTGAGGCTGCGCGAAGGAGGGTTCCGCTATGCTGATTTCACAAGCTTGCTCATCAAGAAAATCGATGTGTTCGAAGAGATCGAAGTTGTCCATGTGTTGTCCTTTTTTGTTGCCCGAGTAGGGCGGGTTGGGGTTGGTCACTGGTGGCGCGTTACAGACCAAGCGCCATGAATGACCCGAGCACAAAGCTCGGGGGATTGGTTCAACTATCGAGATAGTTAGGATTGTCGAGTAAAAACTGGTGCGGGTTTCCTTGATATCGCAATAGCAGCGAAGCCCATTTCACACCTCGGTTCCACGAAGGAAGGTCAGTTAGTTGATCAAGTCGCCCAGGAGCGTGAGTCCGATATCCTCTTTTGATGGCGTGAAGCACACATTCATCAACAGAGCTGAACACTTCATGCGTGAAGGGACCATTGACATCGTAGAAGCTCACGCGATACCCCCCCCGAGCAGAAGGCTCGGGGAAGACTACGGCTAGAGCCCCTTTCTCATCGCCTAGCTCCAGGGAGAGCCCAGAGCCACCGTTGGCTGCAATCAGGCGCTGACCGATCTGCACCCGGATCGAGTGCAAATAGTCTTGCATGACCTCCATGAGCCGGCCGAAGCAGATCTCTTGATCTTCATGTTCACTGAATTTCTCCAGAAACTCGGTCATCGAAGCGCTCGGTTCTTGGCCGAGCAGATCGTCATTAAAGTGCGGGCACTTCCGCACATGTGCTTTTGATAAGAGCATCTGGTTGTTCCTTAGAGTTGCCTAGAGGCGGATTGGTGTTGGTCGCGAGTGGCACATTGCGGACCGAGTGCCATAGAGACAGCCAGGGCTGTTTCTGCATGTGCGCTGACGCCGGAGAAATACCGGTGAACGGACATGCAGAATCAGCCAACGAGAGCTTGAGTGATAGATCACAGGTAGGGCTCAGGTGAATGATGTGTACCTGGCCGACAGTCTATCGGACGATAGGCTGTAAACGAAAAACCCCCAGCTTGGCCAGGGGTTCATCTTGAGAGTATTGCTCCCGGGTTGATTGAATCACGGTACTAGGGACAGCTGTTGGGATAACCCACCAACACCTTGGCCCTCTCTTTGAATTCGGTCAATTTCCTCCAGCATGATGTTGCGGATTTCCTTTGCCCGATTAACCTCTACCACCAAACTGAAATGGCACTGGTGAAGAGGAACGCCCAACAACGCTGCAAGCTTCGCATAGCCGCGTTTATTGTCGATGCGCCACTGTTCACACAGTTGGTCATAAGCTTGATGTAGTATGCCACGCCAGCGGCGAGCGTCACGGTCGGCCATCAATCCCAAAGGCCATCCATCACCTTTGTGATAGCCACAGCTGCGGCCACAGGTGCAACGGTACATTGGGTAGCGATGGGCTTCCTGCCCTTTTCGGCTAACCAGCCTCCCACAATCACAGGTGATCGTGAAAATAGGGCAATGCGCAGACTTGCGGCCGGCATGATAGTCACAGATGAGCTTGGCAATGTAAGTTGCCTTCACTCGTTGGTCCTCTTTAAAGCCCGATTCTGCAGCAAGCCATGTCACGGCTTCATCGGGCAGGCTCCAGTCTTCAGTCGATCCGTACCGGCGGCAAAGCCACTCACCGATCACTGCATACAGAAGCACATCGACACCATCGATACCGCTTTGCTGGCATTGTTCTGCCAATAGGCGGCGCAGTGCTTTGGGGGGGAGATAATTCACATTGGACATATCCAGTTCCTTAATGGGGGTTGCCTTGATGGGCGGGTTGGGGTTGATCGCGAGTGGCACATTGCAGATCGAGCGCCATGAGACAGCCAGGGCTGTTTCTGCATGTGCGCTGACACCGGAGAAATGCCGGTGAGCGGACATGCAGAATCAGCCAATGAGGGCTTGGGTGATAGATCACAGGTAAGGTAGTCGGCAGAAGATCGGCTGATTGGAAGTTGGTGCCAAGCCTGGCGGCTCGTCCACTACTAGGCACCGAGGACTCTGACAGATTAACCTAGGGACCCGGTAATTGGCAACTAAGTGACCTTCCGGTTAGTTCAAAAAATGTCAGCTATGCCGGCGGGGTTGAACAGTCACGATTTAAAACCTTGCATAGCATCTGCGTGCCGGGGTGACACTTATCGCCAGTGGATAAGCTGCACAGTGGCAGTTTATCCACTTGGCCATAACATCAGGAGCCAGTGGCAGCTCCGGGTAATTCATCAGCTACCAGAGGCATCGGTCTGTAAGGTTTGAGGGGTTTGAGCCGGTTGCTCCGGTTGTTGCAGCTTCTTCCGTTTCTTATACGGCCGGCGCTGGCCTGTACTTGGTCTCCCTTGCGATGCCGCGACTAGATCCTGAATATCGATCCCAGAATCGGCCATTTTCTCGAACAGTTCGGTGATTTTGGCAGCCTTTTGTTGTCGCTCCTCTTCCTGTCTCAGCAGCTCAAGCTCTTCATTCTCGATGTAAGTAGTCAGCAATGCGTGCAGATCTTTACGCTGTTCAAGCGTTCCAAGTTTCTTGGCTAGTGTCATAATGTTGCGCGGGGTATAGTCACGCTTGTTTTCTTGTTGCATCAGGCGTCCTTTAAGAAACCGTTATCCAGTCCTCAGCCCTGAGGTGACTCACGGGCCAGCAATCAAAACGCCTACATAATAGATGGACTGACCGCGGTATGCTAGCCAGCCCGCCCGACACCTATATTAGGAGATTGACCCCAAGCGCACCTCTATCATTTCGAGATGCTTTCCTAGGGGGGCCAGCAAGTCTCGATTAAAACGGAATTTTTGTTTGACTGCCGTAACAAGATTTTTCTCACTGCCCCCCAATGCCATCCCGGTGCGATCTACAACCAACACCGTCTGACTCTCGCGATCAACCAAGCACAACCAGGGGGCTGGAGGCGGACTCAAGATGTCCGATATGCTGAAATAAATCTCCTCTACGAAATCTATTTTCTGCATAACGCGGAGGCGAACCTCTGTGGCCATAATTCGCAACCATGCATCATTAAACTCCCTTACATTTTTGGCGCAAAAATATGGAAAGTCCGGTGATAATATGGTCCCATATTTTCTGAAGTCCGGGGTCCAGCTTGGCGCCTGCATTGTGCCAAGTAATGTCTGCGCATATGCAGCATGGGTTTCCGACGCGAATAATGAAACTCGGTTATCCAGCCACGTTCCAACATCTTCAGGTTGAACCTCTTGGACCATAAATAAATCGTTATTAAAGGATTTTTGAAGAAGGTACATATCTAATCTCTTAGCTTCAGAGGCCGTTACACAGGTCTCATTACGACGCAGACCCAGCCATACGCGCATTGGCCATCATAGGTGCAAAAACCACTGGGCTTGTGCGCGGCAAAAAAACATTCCTGAGACAGGCTGATATAACAGCAATCTTTATTATTAAAAATAAAATATCAGCATTTCTCTGCGCACAGTTTAAGGCGGCAGCGGATAATGCAACCCGACCTTCCTCAGCCATAGGAAATGGCTCAGGAAGGGCTGGTTAGCCCTCTGACGAAAGAAAACAATATGTTATTCCCTGGTACCGCTGACCGGAAATATTAATCTGTGAGCATGCTTGGTGTGGTTTGTAAAATAAAGGGGGCCTGAGCCCCCTGGTTTAGTACAGATAATTGTCTGGCCTGTTGAGTTGTCGCTCATAATGGGCATAGGTGGCTGTTGGGTTGAAATCCCAACCGTCATCCTCATCCGTCATGGCCATCGAAACAACCTCATCTAGCCAGCCCTGCTTTTCAAGCCACAGGAGCAGTTCATGTTCCTTGTGGCTCAGTTTTGAGCAGCGTCGTAGATAGCTCCGCCTAGTGACAACCTGCCGGAAAATCCCGGCAAGCATGCGTTCGGGGTTAACGTCTAACACGATGCAACAATGTCTAAAGCTGAAGGGAGTCAGCTCTTGTTTGAACAACCATTCGATCCCCAACTCCCTCGATTCAGTGCCGCACTTCGGTGAAATCAGCCCATAAATGGCATCATTCAGTACAACACCGCACAGAGTTGCTATACCGTCATCGGACCAAACAAGCGAGCCCTCTTCAGGCCTGTCTTGCAGACCCGGTTGGCCTTCCTGGAATAGCTCCGGGAACAGCAACGGTAACGGCATTGAGCTGTTGTTGGCCAGCGACTCAGGATCACTGACAACGACTTTTGATTTCGTTGAGCTTCTTGGCTTTATTGCCCGTTCTGAGGGGACGAATAGCACATCCTTATCAGAATCAAACATGTCTCGTTGCCAAAGTATCATGGTGCCCTCCATAGAGAAGGAGGGCAGCCCGTAGGGCAGCCTCTCCCCTACGGTTCTTGGTGATGGGCTCTTGCCCGGGTTGGTGTTGGCCGCTAGCGCGATTTGCAGGCCTATTCGCGTGATCGTCTGAGAGCCATTCGTCGATAGTCATCTATCTTCGAATTTCTCTTTCAAGAATGAGAAAGAGGGCCAATGGCCCTCATCCTGTTGTTACAAAGGTCTTAAACCGCGGCGAACCACGAGATCTTCATCCTTACCCATGAGTGACGGCCTCCATCTGATCGAGAGCGGCCAGTACCCACGTGCGATCTTCATCGCTCATTCTGGTTGACTTGAAGTACCCACGAAGAGCACCCCATTGTTTTGTCTGAACTGTCCGGCCAAAGCCGATTCGGACATCCCCACGCAACCGATCTGAAGGTAAGTAACCACCCCACGGGAATTTGATAATTTCCTCGAGCGTGGTTGGCTTTGCTTCGACCTGGGCGGCCGGCGTTTCTGCAGGATCCGCTTCAACCTGGACGACCGGCGTTTCCGCTGGCTTCGCTTCGACCTCGGCGGCCGGCGTTTCCGCTGGCTTCGCTTCGACCTCGGCGGCCGGCGTTTCCGCTGGCTTCGCTTCGACCTGGGTGGCCGGCGTTTCAGCAGGTTTCGCTTCGACTTGGGCGGCCGGCGTTTCCGCTGGCTTCGCTTCGACCTCGGCGGCCAGCGTTTCCGCTGGCTTCGCTTCGACCTCGGCGGCCGGCGTTTCCGCTGGTTTCGCTTCGACCTCGGCGGCCGGCGTTTCCGCTGGCTTCGCTTCGACCTCGGCGGCCGGTCCACTATCTACGACAACAGTAAGACCCCCATCTTTAGGGCTGATACTCGCCTGATTTTCATCAGCTACGTAAACGCCAGTGAATAACCGGATCGTTTGAGCAGTCGATTTATGGCCCAACGACCTATTTGGCATCAAGCACCAGGCTTCTGTATTGAAGAAGTTCTCAGCCAGATACTCTCGGTGCACAAACCGCCCGCCATCAGAAACTAGCAATGTGGTCTCTATCCACTCATGCCCGCGAACATCCCTAGCCATCTCAGCGAAGGTAAGGAATCCGTCGGAATAGGTATGAATGATTTCTTTGACACCAGCCTGTTTTGCCAGTTGCAGCCATCCATCTATACGGAGCCCAATCTCAATCCCTAGGTTGGTGCGACGAGCGAACATCGTTCCATCGAAAGGGTTGAGCTGGGTGCGCTGGATAAACCGAGCTGTCTTCTTGAAATCCAAATCCGTCGGTTTGTAGCCATTGCAGAACACTTCCTGGAACAACAGGTCTCGAAGCATGTCATTAACTTCTTCGGCTGGGACACCAAGGATTTGCTCTACGGTTTGAATAGCCATGTTTCTCTCCAAAAAATAAAGCCTCGTCTATGCGAGGCTGGTTGGTGTTGCCATTTCAGGCTGATTGGTTAAGTGCGGCGACTGTTGTCGTATCGCTGCTGCCGGGGTCCCTGGTGTTGCTGGTCCTGAGGTTGCTGGGGGTGCCCTCGATGTTGCGGAGGTTGCTCCTCCCAATGTTGCGAAGGTTGCTCCTCCCATTGTTGTGGAGGTTGCCCCCATTGTTGCTGTGGGTGTGGGGTTTGTTGAGGCCTTTGAGACTGCTTACTCTGCTGAGGCCGCCCTTGCGGATTATTGGCAAAGCCGGACTGCTTCAAACAAGCTATTGCCGCGGCTGGCATGTGTAAGTTGATACACGTCACCTTAACCTTGATCCCAGAACGGGACTCTCCGCCCTGTTCCCATGATTCAAAGACGAGCTTCCCTGAAATCTCAAGAAAGTCCCCCTTCTTGATTGAAGGGGTTTTTTCCCCGGAAAGCTCCACCCGAATGAACTGGACACGATCTACCCACTGTCCAGATTTGGGATCACGATAACCGTCATCAATTGCGATGGTTGCCGGGCCATACGGTCCATATTGACCATTCCGGATGTCGGCATGGCTCACGTAACCGCCAAGCCACACCTCGTTTGTCTTGTTGTTCATTCTCATAGTCGTAATCCTATGTGGTTGATGTTGGGTGGCTATACGCCTGCGACTTAAAACCCCTATCGCTCTTTGCCAGTTGGCAAATCATCTCAGGAAAACCGTGATTTCCTGAACCGATTCACATGACTAAATGTGATAAGAGGCTGCCCTAGGGCAGCCTCTTTGTCACATTGGACGTGGTTGAGGGAAATCTTGTTCCCGTGAGTATTCAGCAGGCTGGTACGCCAGCTGTTCGTCTCCATTTTCATTTGAGCTTTGCGGATGTAGGTTCATCCCAGCAGCCTGGGCACGCCAGCTAGCCTCTGCCTGAGCAGGTCTAGCGGGTCTAGCTGCGGCGGCCGCGGGATTGGCGGTTTCACCGACGCCCCCTGCTGCACGAAGACGCTCCTCAACAGCAGTCTCTACTGCTGCTTTAAAACGTACCTCTGACAACTCATGACTAAACTCTTGTTTGATGATGTTTGCAGCCATGGTGGCAGCTTCTTCCATCATGGCTTTCTTGCGATGGCCATCCAGTTCGCGCTGGTCAGCTTCAGTGCTTTTGAGTAGTTGTTCCCTCATCCCGCCGGCAAAGGCGAAAACGAGAATAGCTAAAAATCCCAAGACTATGATGGTTTCCATATTGTCTACCTTAAAATCTGGCCTGAGCCTAGTTATGAGTTAACCTGTTGGTTGGGTTTATATACGTGATGCCAAATGGCTGCTAGATGGTTACACGGACTAGCTATTCAGGCATGTTGCCCGAAATTCATCATGCCGATACGACCAAGTATTGGTATGTAAAATCAAGGGAGCCTGCTTGATGCGGGTGTGTAAGGGGCTGGAGTGTGCAAGTCCCGGGCAAGGGGACTTGCGAATCACCAAGAACGAATTTTGGGTTTCGTTGCGTGGGATAGGGTGAGGGATCGCCATACAGCAATCACAGGTTTAGAAATCTGCCACCCGGCGATGCAGCAGGCAGATAAAATGGCGATTTCGCCAGCAAAGGTTATGTCCATGAACTTTCCTATGACGTCGTGGGTACATCAAACCACTCAAAAAGCAGTTTGATGTACCCACGACAAGGAAATTGGACGCTGGGATCTGTCAACAGACAGGGCGACTTGTTTAACCCCTTGGTCGCCAACTACTGCAAGGCAGCAATTACCTTATAATCTCGCACGTTGATGGAAAATTTACAACCCCCGGCGTGCTCACTATCCACGGGCTCCTCCACCATGTTGTCCAGGTGTCGTTCGCTGCAACCTGGCTCAGTGGGGCCCTTTCCCCCCGCCAACCAGAGCTCTCTCAATAATTTACCGCGGTTCTCGAAATCTTAGATCGGGAGGAGGCAATGACACCGGGGCCATCGAACCCTTGCGCTTGCATCCATTCAGGTTGCGATAATATAGAGCGGTAAATCCTTCCGCTGATATGAGACGAGGGGAACCGGAATGAACGACAGGGATCTGGTAAGTGCCAGCAAAATCGGCAAGATGGCATGGTGTCCGCATGGGGGCAGCCTACAAGAACAAGGGGTCATCGCGAGTGTTCAGAGCCGGGCTAAAGCTGAATACGGTACAGCAAGCCACGAGCGATTGACCGCGGCTACAATAGAGCGACAAGCACAGGACCAGCGCTGCTTCGTAGCAAGTTATGCACTGGGGCCGAACCATGCTGTGACACAGCAACTGCGGGATTGGCGAGATAGCCATCTGAGCCGCTATTACGTTGGCACCATTTTCATCAAGGTCTACTATGCGTGGTCCCCCCTCGCCATCAAGCTGGTATCTCGCATCCCGGGTGCACGATCTGCAGCTAGCTCACTGGTTCTGGCGTTTGCGCGGATGGTGGCCGGAAATAAGGATACATGATGATGGCCTTTCTCATTGCCTTCGTGGTCTTTGTCGCACTGTTGTACCTGGCTCGGCGCAGGTCGCACAGGTCTAGCTCACCTCTAGGGGTTGAGGGCAAGATACTCTATGCCGACCAAGGCCGAAAATCGAAGCTGTTCATCAACAGGAAGTACGGAATTACTGCGAAACCTGACTTCATCATCACCACCCCGAACGGTGAAAACGTGATGGTTGAGTACAAGAGCCGCACGGGCCGTGTGTACCAGTCTGACATAGTTCAACTGTTGGCATCCGTACTAGCGGCTCGTTCAGAAATGCCGATCCATCGAGCCATAGTCGTAACTAGGGGTACCCGGCGTGAAGTAGAGCTGGGGAGCGACGAACATATTTTCAGGAGAATCTCAAAATTTGTTTTGTTGGCTCGACGGGCTCAAAAAGGAGAGATCATCAAGATTTTCTCCTCTCATCCAGGAGTGTGCCGAACCTGCTCGGTTGCACATAGCTGCCAACGTTGAAAGGGGGTGATGAAAGTGCTCAATCAGATATGCACCAAAACCTTGACTTGGGTTGAACGAAAATCTAGCAATTTGATGCCTGTTAATGGGCCGCTTGCAATTACCTATGTGGTCTATCAACTCGTAAAGTCCATAGAGCCTGACTACACCGGCAATCAAATTCAATTGGTCTCAGGGCTGTTCACGGTAACAAGTCGCCATGGTGGGTTATCGTTCAGTATCCTGGCCGGCTGTATAATGCTGCTTAGTGTCGTAGCTATTGCAAAAATTTGCCGTAGATTTCGTTGGCCAATGCTCGGCGGCAGGGTGTCCTTAGCTGCAGTTCTCCTACCCGCTCTGGTTGTGTGGTGGTTGTACGACTTGTTCTATTGGCAGACAAGTAGCGGGGATCAGTTCATGCTGTACCCTGCGTTGTTTGGCGTCTGCTTTACGGTTCTGTTTTTGGCATTCAAGGTGCCATTCATTACTATTGTTGTTGGAATTTTCTCGGCCATATACTTGAGAAACTCAAGCACATACTCCGCTGAACATGATGCGGGCAAGACTGAATCAGACAGGGCGGAGGCAGAGCTTGAAAACCAATATGATTGGCATAGACATGGGGTAGATGACTGAGCCACTATCCAGCTAGAATGAAAATGGGGCACTACAGAGCCCCATTTTCATATCGTGATCATTTGTGGTCTTTCAATGTGCCTTCATGAAGGAGGCCCCTACTTTTGTGGCAAGTCCTGCCCCCCCCTTTGCCATTGAAGCCAGTTTTCCGACGTTCCCTGACGTTCCACCGAAATCAGCGCCATGTGATCCAATTCCCGGCATGACAACCTGAATACCGACCAGACCCAGGATGAAGAACCAGACCAATGGCAAATACGTGTAGAGCTGAAGAGCTGCAGCACGAGCGTATGATCCATTCGTGGATACAGTCGCAAATATGACATCAACCAGACTGCCCACCCAGGTTGCCAATGCAACGATGGCAGCAGTGAACTCAATCCCAAAATAGAGACCAGCAAGCAGCAGAGTAACTTTGATGTCGAAGCCTCTGAATACCAAGATGATGGGTATAACAATCAGTAGAATCATCTGCGTAACGGCCATCTGAATCGGGATAGACTGACGAAACACGATCGCGTCTGGAGCGTTGACGGCATTAGCAACCGATGTTGTGAATACGGCGATCATCTGAGCAATCTCGCTATCCTCATTGTTGGTTCTGGTGCCCACACTATCTTCAACAACAATCTTTCCGCCTGGCAATTGGAAGGCATCTCCAATTGCTCTCTTGGTGCTACCAATCATCTCACCAGCAAGCCGATATGCGATCTCCTGCTCGGAGAGATCATGCTTTTCCGCCATCTGTTTTAGCATGACAGGAAAGCCCTCAGTATGATTTAAGCGTTGCAAGCTGCTGCTCATCAAATGAACGAAGGCTTGATTGCATCCCAGAATTGTTTGTCCACCCGAGCTTTCACCGGCCAGCCCCAGGCCGGAGGCAACCTCACTATTAACGAGAACCACACTCCCTTCCTTCTTGTACTGAGCGATGAAGTCAGGATGACCTATCCACCAGGTCCCATCAAACTTAGAGCCCTGAGATACTTTGCCGGAAGCGGGCGCGAGACAACTCTTGCCCCACTGTTGGGCTAGTTCACGATCTTGTGGGTTGGTGAAGTTTGCGGTATTCACGTTCGAATTTATTGCTGCGATATCTTCAGCACATGGTGTTGTAGAGATAACCACGTTCGTGGTGATACTGGAAAAGTCATGCACTGCAGCCCAGAACATTGGTACCTTGGTACTCGAACTATTGAAATTCCCCACCATACTGATGACAGAGTTTGTTGGACTTGGCGCACCAGGATCAATGCACGCATTTGCTGAACGTGTGGTGATATTGCTTGTCACATCAATCACTGGAATGAAGGCCAGAATAAACACAGTAAATATTCCGAGTAAGCGCTTCCTTAGAAATTTCACCGCTAGCTCACCGGCATTTCCTTCATCATCCCCCTGGGTCATGGCTTCAACTATAGATTGGACTATAGCCACAAAGAATGGGGCATATACAAGGCCGCTTACACACAGTGCCTCAACTACGACATCCATCATATGCACCCCCATCAAGAGGGTATACGGATCAACCCAATGGTTCGCAATCATGATGATTTACCGCCCGACTTCATGAATGCCTTGCCGGCAGAGTTCGCCATGCTTCCCGCTTGATGTTGGATGCGCGCGCCTGTATTGAGTCCATTGCTTACACTCTGCTCCACTCCTTGAGAAGCACTTCCTATCATCTGGCTACCACCCTTAATGCCTACGTAAGCCATGAGGGCCATCCACAACTTTGGCAGTAAGTCATAGGAGGTGTAACCAACTCTGGTCAAGATGCTCTCTTGCAGCCCAGATACAAATGTTGCAGAGCCTGCCCCTACACCACCGTTAATGCTTGAATAGAAGAATAGGTTGAGGGTGTTATCCATCCAGGTGGCCAGGTTTACAAAGACCAAGGTGAATTCAAGCCCGAAATATGTCGCGCTAATAGCAAGTGCAGTTTTTATGTTGAAACCAGAGAATACCAACAATATAGGCGTTGCCATAATAAGGGCCATCTGCATTACACAGATCTGGATCGGTGTTGTATTCTTCAGCACGATCGTTCCCGGCGCTTTTAGCAAATTTCCAACCGCAGTCCCTAACCATCCTATCATTTCTTTCATGTAACCAGATGCGCTGTCTGGTGCAGCAGAGTGGTCGGTTTCGCCTGCGAATAGGTTTGTTAATTGGGCGCTTGTTTGTGGTTGAACTTTGGCTACCTTCGACATCGCCAACTTCTTTTCTGTCTCTGAGTCCTGCGAAGCGTTAATCAGTATTTCGAGAGACCCTTGTGACTGGTTCTTTGCAGCCTTTACTGCGGCTGCCTCAATATGCTGGTATGCGACATCGCAATTTAGCCTCACTTCACCGCCTTCAGAGAGGCCCACCGGCAAGCCTGCTGCGATAGCGGACTCTCTGCTTATAAGAACCGTATTTTGCTCCTTCTTATAAAACTCACGCAGTGACTGGGACCCAGCCCAGGTAGAGTCATCAAGGCTTCCTCTACGGGTTGCATCACCAACTGCCGGACTGAGGCATGCACGTTGCCAGCTATCAGCAATGGTCTGGTCATAGCTATTCTCAAGATTAGCTGCCTGAATATTCACAGAAGCCATCTGCAAATCCGCAGCACAAGGAGTATTAGCAATAACTGTGTTAGTAAATGTTGAAGAATAGTCATGAACCGCGAGCCACCAAACCGGTACTTTGGTGTAACCGCCTTGAAAATTACCCATCATCATTTTTTGATTTGTTGTTGGGGGCGCCTGGATCCGCTGATCTCCATCACAAGTGTAGTTGCTTATGTTGACATCAAATCTCATCTGGCTGTTAGCCATTGGAACGAAAGCGAGAATAAATACAGGAAAAATGATCAATAGCTCTTTTCGGAGAAATTTCACCGCTAACTCACCGGCATTACCCTCATCAACGCCCTGAGTCATTGCCTCAACAATTGATTTAACGATAGCAACAAAAAAAGGTGCATAAACCAATCCGCTGGAACAAAGAATTTCAGTGATCACCCCCATTGAGTGCACGCCCATCATAAGCGTGTACGGTTCTATCCACTCATTCACAATCATCAGAGCGCCCCATGCATTATTTCAACAGCCGTGAATGCAACACCCATAAGGATTTGGCTTTGCAACAACAATTTCTTCCCCTCTTTTGTCAATTCCATTTTTGTCACACGCTCTATTATTTTTGGGAGTACAATTATTAAGCTTGGCACAATTATCCATTTTGCCACGGTGGCCCAACGTGAAAACTGTTGCCAAGCCTCGCTCTTGGTATCCACGAGAAGGATCAGCAATATCGAGCAAAACAGAACCGCAAGTATATAGAAGATAAAAAGGAGGTATTTTCTCATTTCAGCTCCAAGGGATTTTAGAGAAAGCAACGGATAGGCCGTTGCTTTCTACAGGGAGTTATTAATTTGCAGTTCCAACCGGTAATTCGTTTGTTGGTGTTCTGAACGAACCAGGTTTGTTCTCCAGATTGGCTCTACGCAGGATGTCTATCTGAGCGCTACCGGCGAGCTCTTTCTTGAAACGAAGTTCACGCTCAAGTAGATCCATCTCCTGGATAAGCAGCGCCCTCTTGTGGAGTGCTTCAGACCGAACAGCCTCGTTGTTCGTCACGCTTTCATCCCGTAGACCAGCGTCCATGATCCGCACAGAGTGAAGAAGTTTTTCATATGTGTTGGCCATAGAGATATCGGTCGCCAGAGCAGCCACATAGGCAGCTTGTTCTGTCGGATGAATTTGCTTAATCGCAAGCAACAGATCCCGGGTCATCTTAATGCTTGATGTTGATACACTCTCGAGATCCTTGGCGATGATGCTAGAACTAGGGCGCCTTGCAAGATCGAGTAGTTTGGTATTGGTTGCTTCGAACTCCTTGGCATATGCAGCTTTGGCACCGATACCTCTGTCCTCTTCACGAGGTGATGCATCACTGTCGGTATACATCCTGGTTTCACCCACAACATCCGAGATGAAGGTGTTTGCCTCCCTAGGTGACTTGAATGCGGCCCCCATTCCCATAGCGCTAGTGGCTGATGTAGACAATGGGGAGCTATCGGTCGCGGCTCGTCCAGCCAGTGCGTTGAACCCGGCATATGAGGTATGTTCTGTTACCTTGATCGGTTTACCAACCATTCCTCTCTTCTCAGCGCCGAACTCAACGCCCTTCTTACCGTCATCATAACTCCGTCCGGCCGAACCATCTTTGAAAACGAGATCCTTTAGCTGATAGTTTCCGTTCGCGTGCTTCTTGATGGCCTCTGCATACTCCTCGCTCACAGTGAGATTCTTGAGAGCCCCTGCCGGCAATGCATCGAAAACCCCTTGCTGCATCTCCTGGCAGGTCATTACGTTGGCATTGAAAGCATCTGTAGCCGTCATACTGCCTGACATCAACATGTCATAGACATCGGGATTTGCTCTTTGAATGGCCATCCCGATTAGGCTAGTGGGATTCACTGCAGCCATCAGTTGGCCGACCAGTGATGACTGCAACTGTTTGAAGGCGCCAGAGTTGAAGCTACCAAGCAACTCACTGTTCAAGCTCATAGCAGAACAGGACAGATCTGCATTCCAGCCGGCAGAAGCTTTGCTAAATGGTTCGGTCGACGATGGTGCATCGATGGGCCGGCCACCACCAATCCGCTGATTTATTACGGCTCGCTCATCAAACTGGGCAGCCCAACTGGCCCCACTAAACAAGGCAAGTAGACAAGCCACTGATAGAATTCGTTTTTGCATCATCATCCCCAAGTTCATGAATCAGCCTATTTTAACTTGCATGACTCAGATAAATGGGGTGCGTAAATGGACGTGGATTATCCGTCTTGCCGGAAGTTGCATTGCTTCGAGGTCGTGATACCGTGGCCCCTGCTAATTGAAGGAGTTGTTTTATGGGTCAAATCAAACTTCCAAAGGCGGTCTACTACGATGACCTGAAGCGTGCAGATACCGGGCACGAATCGTTCAGCTACCTTGTCTTGGCGGCTGATCATTACCAAGTGCCGATGGATTGGGATATGAGCTACCCAGAGATGGCGAAAGCGATCCAGGGGCAATTGCAGGCACTAGAGCTTGATTCAGCCGAAGCGTCTGCCCGGGTTGAAGGGCTTTATTGCATGATGGAGTTAATCGCGCTGATCAACCAGAAGCAGCCAGGGGATCACCAGGCTAAGCAGCGGCATGTTCAGAGAGGTGCATTTAAAAAGTGATGAACCCTGAACTCTGCTTGGACCGTGAGGCTATCATTTTCGCTATTGGCGCATACATCAAGTTGAGAGAAAGCAGTGAGGTGGTGGCGTCGAGTAATCTTGAGAGGATTGTTGCGCGTGTTACCCCATTCATTGATGAACCCGATGCGGTTGCCCTGCTCGAAAAATTCATGTCGATTCGGCACACATCATCAACCCGGATGCTGACCGACATTTACGATCTACTGTCTACGGCATGCTGGCAAGTATCGATGGGTCCCGTGATTTCAGGTTCCCGATAATAGAAAAGGCCCCTCGCTAGGGGCCTTCTTAGTTAAATACGATAGAGGAATTTTCCTCTCCTGGCACAGCACTCATACCGTCGCCAAAGTGTGTATAGGTAGTTATGGGTTGGAGAGAAGTCATCCTCGCTGTACTTGAACTCCTCGCTCGCATCTGCCGGGAACGCTTTGCACTCAGTCTTTCCGCGTGGATAGTTTCTTTGCCATTTGGCAGTTTCACCATCCCCTTCACGGGGTGGGACTGGAGCCCACACTTTGGCAGTCCCAGCTGTGTCAGGTAATTTTTGATAGATGTGGGCACTCCATGATGTGACAATATCCGCGGCCCGTTGAGCAATTACCGTTGAACCGGTATATCGATTAGGATTAACAATTGACCCGATCCTGGGGAATATATGCCCGAATCTCTCACTGGACTGAACTATATCACCATACCCACCGAGTGCACTTCCTATAGCCCCGCTCAGTGCATCGCCCCTCTTTGCAAAGATCTTGCGGTTGAAGTTGGATGGAAGCACCAGTAAAGGGGCTTCCAGAAGTCCCATCCGCCATTCCGGATCAAGAGTCGAAACGAAATATGGGTTGAACGGCATGACATCGCTATTACAGAATCCCGACAAACTCAGCATGCTTCCCACGATGTCCCTAAAACCGAGCAAGGCTGGGTTTCCATAGACATTCGTATCGAAGAAGTTCTTATTCGTTGCAGTACCGGTAGGTGAACCTCGGACACCAGTCCCAACATCAAACCCGTGATTCAAACCCCTTGCAAGTGGATCGGTAACTTGTGACATTGGTTTCGTCAACCAGGTGAGCGGGTAAGCCTCCCTGTTGGATACTGTCTCGACTATGACATCAGGGTTGTAATGGCTGACCACACTAGATGTTCTGACCCGACAGTACGGGCCAGCACAGTGAAGCCAGAAGCACACCCCTTTGATTTTGTAGTCGACACAAGCAAGGTCCATTGTGTCCGTTATTAGGTCGAAGATTTCCACCTTCATATCACCGTCAGGAATGGCACTTTTGACGTCCACGGCCATCACCTTCCCACATATGGCCATTAAACACGATATTGCTATCCGCGAGCCTAGAGATAGTTTATTCACTATTCCCCCTTGTCGAGCCGTTCAACTCTCCGCTGCTCCGAATCTTTTCAAAGACCGAGTAGGCCTGAATTGGATCGAGGCCATACACAATCCATTTTTTATTAAAAACAACTGCAGGTACCTTCTCCACATTTAGAGACCGAGCCAACGTCAAAGACTCTGCAGTAGTCGCATACTTTTCCAGGACACTTTTTTTACTCAGCTTCGCGAACCGTTTGGTGGCGATTGCAGCCGCCTCCGCTTCAGAGGCTGGCAGCCCGGCACTCAATTCCATCTCAAGTTTGTAGATTTCATCAATCTGCCGGACGTGCACTGGTACTATCAACTGTTTGGCCAATCGAGCACTTTCCACGTCATATCGAAGGCCATCCACGGTAAAAACATCTACTTGAGTAACCTGAACTTCAGTAGCCTTGGCTTGCGAGTTCAAATACGGGATCAAGAAGGTGAGAGCCATCAGGCATTGTCTTAGCATCTTCCGTTCCTCCAGGCCCTTCTAACCTTTTCTATGCACATCGATGGGCGGTCCGTTGCGCTGAGCTCACAAGCTGCAGGCTGCCCAGTAGTGTTATTAGCCCCGAGCCCTCCGTTCAGAGTGTCTGTGTGCTTCACCCTAGCTCTCTCCCAGACTGCCCAGGGCCATCTTGCCTGCGTCATCAGGAAGCCTCCTGTAGGCGTTGTAGGCGTTGAGAGCGGCTTACTGCGTCTGGATTGCGAGGCCATATCTTTAGCCCTCGCTTGCGGTTTAGCTCTTGGGCCATCATCTCTGCAGCCTGGTACTGGGATGACAGCCCATACTGTTCCATCATGGAACGCCGTTCGCTCTTTTCGTTCGGGTCTGTCATGGCCAGAGTCAAGAATATTGATGGCGGCACCTGGCGAACCAGCATCTCGCCAACGGTCTTGGGGTTCCCCATCACAACACCCTCTGTGTAGGCCCGCTGCTGCTTAGAGCAGCTCAAGATCATGACTTTCTGCTCAGGGGTTAGATTTCGGTACTTGCTAAGATCTTCCACCTCTTTGAATTCCATATTCAGCAAGAACCACCACTCGAATAGACCAAGCACCTTCTTAATGTCATCACCTTTGGAGAAATCCTCTACGTTCTGAGTGGCCAACAACATCCAAAGCCCAATCTTACGGGCAACTTTTATTGCAAATGCAATCTGGTACCCAAGAAGGGGGTTACCAGTGTAGAGGTGAGCTTCATCCACGATGTTTACGACATCACGGCGTTGGTTCTGTGTCTCTTCTGCCTTGTTAATTACTCTCTGCATGTAGCCAATGTAAGCAAGAGCAAGCTGAGCTGGATACCGGTCCGAACCGTAAACGCCAACATCAAGCACAGTTACATCGGCATCAGGCCAGGGTTCACCAACGGTGTTGAACATGCGAGCATCCAGCTCGCCAGTGCAGTACATCTCGAGAGAGGCCGCCAGCTCTTTTAACCGAGTGCGCTGGTCAGGTTCCAGCTTGGCCTCCCGTTCCGCAATGTCGTGCATTGCGTCTCGAACATCCTGAGTCAGCGTTTTCTTTCCTTCACGAAGACTCTTAATCCCTGCAGCAAGAATGGCTGCACGCATAAGTGCCTTATCCAGCTGGGTGATCCGGGCGAATGCCTCCATGTTACCGCCCGTCACCATGATGTAGAGAGACTGCTCCATTTCACCAAGGGGATCCCGTGGTGCATCATCCTCATCCTCATCCTCATCCTCAGCCGGCGTCTCATGCTGTGCTGCCATTGCTGCCGCCTTAGCTTTCGCCTTGGCTTCTTCGATTTGCTTCACAACTTCGCCGGCATCGAGGAATGGGCAGAGGGAGAACTTGGCAGACTTATTGATCCGCATGTAGTTAACCGTCAGACCGTGCTGGGCGAAATATTCACTCAACAGCTCAAACGACCCCCCCTTATCCAGGATGAATAGCCGCGGCCGGTGCACTGCCATCACCGAGGCAGCCATATAGTTCAACGAGGCTGATTTACCTGAGCCTTGGGGTCCGATAACCACGCCATGAGCAGCCCGCACCCGGTCTTTGCCAAACATATCAAAGGTAAGGGGCTCACCCCCTCGATTCCATACTACGAGCCCTGGATTCCCAGTTCCCTGCTCGCGCCCAAAGATCGGACACATGTTTGCCAAATGCTGGGAGTAGTAGAGCTGCATGTACTGGCGCTTCGTATCCAACTCAGGCTGGAAGCAACCAGGTAAGTGAAGCGGGTAAGATTCCGTGATCAAGGGGTCTGTGGAGGCGTCAAGCGCCATGACTCCATTGGAGAGGAGGTTGTTTTTGAGCGACTTGCATCGGTCCTGCAAATCAACCAAGTTTTCACCACGCACGTATACCCCCTGCGAGGCATAGAATACGTCCTGATCGTTCTGACGTTGAATTTCGACTTCATTAAGGGCCTGCTGTGCTCGTTGCGCCTCCTGAGTCTCCCCTTTTTGGGCCGAACTCAAACTCATGAGGTGAGAGTCAATTTTCGTTGGACTGACAAAAATAATAGTCTGAACAAGCATTGCACCGGCCGGGACAGAATCCATGAGGCAGCTCGAACGCTGATTCTTCCCCGTACCCTTGGAAACCTCACCTGTCAGTTGCCCCATATCCGGAGCCTGAGTTAGCCCCTTAAAACGCATGAATGTATGTGGTATATCATCAAACCACCAACACCCATTATCAGGGTCAGATATAGGCTCAGAAAATAAAACACTTTCAGCAAGATTAAATCCAAATGGCTTGTCCATTTTCCGCTTAGGGTAGCCTACCAACCGATAAAGGGCCTCACGATCACCGTTAGTAATAGGTGGGTTGGGATTAAACCAGTCCGTTAGCCACCGAAAAACAGTCTCGCCGTCTAAGCGGCGGATCTTTACGCCAGAAGATGACAACAGGTGAGAAAAACGATCCGCAACCTCGTTGATGTCATTTATTGGGTCGAAGCTTACCGACTCCATTTCTATCTTCGTGCAGCGCCGGTAGATTACGCAATAAGTGCGCCGCATTTGGCCACGCCATTGCTTGCCCGTAACCTGAACATCCTTAAATATACCTTCTGCTTGGTTAACACCACGGAAATGCTCCTCGAGCACATCAAGAAACTGTTCCGTGAATTCAGTATCACGGACTTCTTCATGGATTGATGAATAAATGTCGTCGACATATCTGTACAGGTCATCGTCCTTCCAAGAATATATCTGAAGAACCCAATCAGAACCTCCATGGGCAATCCCAAATGCTTGCTTGAATGCGGCTTGAAGAGTATTTCTAAGCTCGGCGATTTGATCTTTAGAGCGCCCCTCTGTTGCAATTGGAGATGCAGCAAATACTACTGCTTGAGAATAACAATCCTCAAGCATAAAGGTTTTACTTTCTTCTAGATACTCGGTAATTGAAAGCCTATCGGCAAAGCTATTTGGATTTCGTCGATAATGTGACTCTACCAGTTTCTGCGTGACCGGCCCAAGCTTTCGAGCATAAGATGGCTTACGGGACTCCTCAACATAAATAGACTCTTTGGTTTCGTTGTCAACTTCAGGCCGATAATTGCTGTGCTTCAGACTATCCGTATCAGATGACTTATTAGCCTGTGGAATAAAAATATCTTTAATTTCCTGAAATAAGCTCACGAGTTCACCTTAGTCTTGATATTGCTGATTATCTGTCGCAATCTTGCTCTGATCATACCGAGTATCCATTAACGGATAGAGCTCACCAGGTAGAGCGTACTCGTCACGTTCAAACATTTTTGTTTCCGTGATGTAAGCAGGAACTGGGGAGCGCCCCTTACCAGTCAGGTGAGCAGGAACAAAAATAAACAGCGTTGGGTTAGGGAGGACCTGATAACGTGGTTTTGGTGAGTTATGCAACTCATACACATCAACGTCAGGTTGGACTCCGACCATCTGAGGTGTCGTCATAATTCGATAATCCCGTGCACTAGCACCACCACCCATGGTCTGATCAAACACCATTTCTGCGGTGATGTCAGATTTTGGAATTACATTGTCCTTGCTAGCACAACCAGCAAGAGCGGCGTTAATCAAAACCACGATTGTTGCTATAGTGATTTGTTGGTTGAACATGGGATACCTTGCGTCCTTTTTTATCGTAATCGATGTCAATTTGGCTGGTCAGATGAATTTCAACTCTGGTTCCAGGAGGTACGTAAACAGCGTCATATGCCCCTTGCTGGCGTTCAGCAAGAGCATCAGAACCGGATTGGACTCCCTTTCCGATACCTTTCCCAAGCATGTAGTTTATGCTGTTACTTTCACCAACAACTGAAGAACTAGAACTTCCATCAGTATTCTTCGTAATCTCTGCTTGCCCATTCGCAAATGCCTCAGCCATCCCGGCAAATGTATTAATTCCCATTGTCTGAGCTAAATAGGACGGTAAGTTAGTAATGTACTTGCCTGTTATGCAAGGTACTCCCTGGTAATCCGCCAAATAACCAAGCCCCTCGCCTTCTTCTTTGCCTTTGCTAGAAACAGTGCGAATGGTTCCATCAATAAAGGTGTAGGTGACGCTGTTTATCTGTCCATATAGACACTTCAGGGTGTAATCACCTCTTGCCAATCCGGATACAACCATCCCTTGAAGATTTGGGATTTTGATACCGTTGGTGGCCAAGTTTTTTTGACCGACTACAACTTTGAATGGGAATGGATCAGTTACTTGATTATTCAGCGGCACTCGTCCGATTAGTGCTGTAGCACCTACAGAACCGAGAAAACTGGAGTTCTCAGGAATTGTATAAATCGGAACCAAACTATCCTTTTCCTCATCATCCGAGCGAGTCATCAGATTTGAGTTTGTATTCCTTGATGTGTGCAAATTCCGATACCCGGAACCTTTAAATTTAGGATACTTGATTACGTCTTTCCCGGTCTGTTCATCAGTTACTCGCTGAGCATCTGATGGGATAATCCACTCCACCCCCTCGTCGCCATCTGCAGGGAGTGATGCAGAACCAACAGATTGAGATCCGCTACCATTCGGGTTAAAGAGGTTTGGCACTGTAGGTAAGTCAATGGTTTTCCTTCCATTACCTGCTGGCGCTTCATCTTGTTCCAACCCGAAGTCTTTCCCTGGTTTGGCTCGTTCTGGGTAAGGGTCCACGACAGTCTCAACCGCTGGCTGATATGGTTCTGAATTCTCGCTGGGTGGCAACTTCGACTTCAGAGCGTCTAATTCTTGCTTCAGAGCGATAATAGTCGGGTTTTCGGTCTCAACAGGCGGAGCAACAGGAGGCTGTAAGTTCTTTGAAGTGGTACTCCCCTCTTCCACCTGTACTAGGCGAGAGCTCAAGTCTGTCACCGCTTTAGCTAATGCTTCAACAGATGTTTCCGGGGTATCCGCATCAGCACCAAGGCGTGTGTGCCTACGCTCAATTTTAACCTTACCCTCACCCTCACCCTGCTCTGCTTTAATAGTGTCAGCATGGTTATCCTCTGGAGCAGTGAAGGTCTTGTATCCAACTACGATTGCGCCGACTAACACCACTCCAACACCAATTTTGAGCATTGGGTTTTCCCCTACCATTACACCACTCATCTATTGCTCCCCAGGCGATCATACTGATTCACTTTAGGTTTGGATGACGCCACAGGAGCCCATGGAGCAGGGCTTTCATACCGGGAGTCGCTGAAGGGGCGATCTGAGATTACATAAAGCATGGTAGTGTCTCCAGGAACATTATTCTGATTCAGCTGGATATGTTGTGCCGCTGCATACGCATACTGCATATTCAAATGAAATGGGTTCACTTTGACCGGTGCAGACTTACGGTTAACCAATTTTATAGCGGTCAAATACTGGCCTGAAGTGCTTTGCCAAGCAGCGATTGGAGTCGCATCGAAAATACCATATGAGGTATCGATAAATAGATCTCTCATATCTTCAGCACTATTTAGTGCAGTTCGGTTCAATCTTGGGTCGTTGGTTCGTAAACGTGGAGGGGCATAAAATTCCCTTGCGGCAAACTGAATCATTTCCTCTGGAGAAATGACGCCATCGCTAGATGTATCGAATGGTGTACCAGCGAGGGGGTTTTCAACAACCGGAGCCAACTTCTGTGAGTCGGCACCAGTCCCTGAGTAGGCCTCAGTTACAGCACCTGTTCCGGCCTCAGACCCTGGTACGGAGATCAGTACTTCATCAAGCGGAGCGCCAGCCCGTGGCACTGCAACGAGCTCGAGCAACACAATGTCACCTGAGTCATTCAACTTCACCTTTACTTGTGTCGGAGCAAACTCTTCCTGGGCAGTTAAATATAGCGTTCCCTGCATACTGTCTGCATCAAGTTTACCGGCGAGCGAGCGAGGGCGTCCGAACACAACATGGTCAGGAAAATGTATCAGGCGTTGCTCCCCAACTTGCAGTGGGACCTTGATCGGCTTACTGCGCCATTCAATTGGCTCGACAGCAAAAGCGGAGCAGGACATCACGAGCGCTAGGCTAGACGCAAGGATACTTACTTTCATCACTATTCCCCCCCCTCAAACTCAATCCGCAGAGGTTGATTTATGGAGATGATTCGCATGTTGAATGGGTTGCACACAGATCCAGAATTGTCAGCGGCAACACGAACACGATATCGGAGAGCGTGATCCTTCACCTGCGTTCCCTCTAACGCTTCGATCAGTCGCAAGTCCAAATCAACATCCCAGATTCCCGCACCAACTGAAGAAACTGACCCTTCAACATCCTTTAGATTTGTAATTTCGCTTAAGCGACGAGTTCTATTTGCAGACTGGCCATCGCTAACACGGAGTGCGTGCAAAGCGAGCTGATCACTTTTTACATTCTCTGATATATAGCAAGCGTAGCGGTTAAGATTCTCTGGCATTTCCTTGTCGCCATTTTTTTTCCAATAATTTATTGACCTGACAACTTCACTAGCGAAAAGGTACACATTAGGCTTTGGTATGGTGTTGCTGTCAAACTGTGCACCAGCCGATAAATCAGGTGGGATGTGCACAGTAATTTCATTCTGACGGAGTGCACTTATGAGCATGTGAGCTATCAGGATGAAAAGTAAAACTCCTGATACGAGCTGCCAGTCCTTAACTCTGGCATCGCTTCTATCCAATGCATTTCTCGCCCTACCTTTATTACGACTAAATACATTGTTCATTATCACTTCCTTACCGGGCCAATGTAGTTAATGTTTTTTCGCTTAGACAGACGAGTGTCCCATTTGACTTTTTCTGTCATCATCCCGTCAAATTTCATCCAGCCACGTTTTTGGGTGTATCGCTTTAACTTGAGCCACATCAAGGGACCGTGCATCTTTTTGGCTGATTCAATCTTCCCTGCTATCAAGGGGATTACGCCAAGGCTTACAACCATCCCAATAACAAAGCCTATTAGCCCTATGCTAAAAAGTAGGGAAAATACAATTGCACTTGTACTGCAACAGATAGTAATTGCAGTACATGTGACAATTAGCAACTCATCAATTGTTAGCCCTTTCCATAGTGCCGGCTTTTTATCAAGTCGCTCTAAGGTAGTCTGTATTGTGTGCTCTCGCCCCATTTTAGCAGCCTTAAATAATATTAAGCGCCATAACGCCAAGTGATATCCCAAGTGCAACCAAAAGTGCACCTGCCACGATATTGCTTACCAAATCACGCCAAGTTACCTTGCTACCTTGCTCACCGATCTGGTGATACTTTTGCCATGCGTTCTTCGCAACCGTTAACAGAAGAACTACGATGAGCAGCATGACTAAAAGGTTCACTCCCAGCAGGACAAGACTGATAACAAGATCATGTGGCTGTTCGCCGGCTCCATTTCCATTAGGAGGAGTTATTGTAGGTATCCCTACAGCAACGGCAGGAAATGAAATAACTGTAAGACAACAAGCCTGCGCACTAAGCCTTCTCATTTGCATACTCCCAACTTAATAGGCAGGTAGTACCTGCCTATTATAAAATGTCTAATTAGCTGATAGCGCTCGCACCGAACACACCAACTGCATAGTTGGCCATAGCAACACCAAGACAGATCAGCAAAGCCCCGGCAACCAGGTTGCTGGCCAAATCACGCCAAGTGACCTTACTGTTTTCCTCCCCCAGTTGGTGGTATTTTTGCCAACCGTTTTTTACGACGGTAATGAACATGAGCGCAACCAGTAAAAATGAAATTATCGTAAGCCCCCATTTAAAAAGGTTTACTATCAATGCGAACGGGTCATTGCTAGCCGAACCACCAGGGGCATTTATTGTAGGCAGGCCTACCGCATTAACCTCACCAGCCATGAGAGCAGCCATAATACATACCCCCCTCAATCTATTTCTATTATTTTTCATTGACATCCCTATACTCCTCATTAAAAATTATTAATGCACTATTGCCTGAACAACTAGCAGGACCAAAGCGCTCAATATTACGGCGGTAATAACAGCCTTAAACATCCCATAATATGTTACTTTGTCCGTCCCCAACCCTTGATAACAGGCATAGGCTACGAATAGAATAAATATGAATGCAGCTGCGTACATACTGCCTTGAAGCAGAATTGATGTTTGGGTGAATGTGGAATTAGCTCCGACAGCAGCCATGCATTGAGAGACATTTCCACCTGAACAAGAAGCGCTCATTTCTTATACCCCATTGGTGATGCGCGTTCGCGAGACAAATTTGCGTCCGGCCGGGGTAACGCATGCGCTCTTTGGTAGTCCGTGTAGCCACCATCCAAGGGGACTATGGCGGCAGGATCCATGGGCGCAGCCAGGTATTGCAAGATCCCATCTTCGACGGTGTTTAGGTCAGCACGAATGCTTCGATACTCCATTCGTAACCGACTCTGGTTGTTCACGCCCGCGTTCTCAGCTTCATCAAGTAACTTGTTTACCCGGATCAACTGCTCACGGACACGGCTCAGGATCTCACGTTCTTGCCACGCATCGGCAAACGATGCTGTGGAAAAAAGCGCCAATACCCCAACGCTGATCACCGTCTTAAACAATCTCACTCAACACTCTCCATTTGCTTGGATCCGTGGCACCGTAAAGAGCTAGTTCCCGTAGGTGCGATCTCTGAGGCGTGGCATGTTTGTCAGTCAACAATCCACAATGGGATTCTACCTCGGCGCCTTGGGATAAAATGAGCGCTTAAAATTGGGGGGGTTTTCTAGCAGGGGTGGCAAGAGCTTTGGATGCTTCGCTTCATAAGGTGCTATCAATAAAAAAGGGAGGCCTGGCCTCCCTCATTGCATACTGTCATTTTGAACCAACAGATATCAGGCTGATGGCGCCTCACTTAACTGTGAGACGACGGGCCATTGCCACCAGTGCCAGCCCTATCAGGCCAACTGGACCAGTTGAACCACCGCCACCACCGCCATTTTCTGTAGGTTCCGGAGTCGGGGTCACAGGCGTTGTCTTTTTATTCACCTCAACCGGGTCGCTACCTGTAATGAACAGCTTGCCGCTTCCCTTCACAACAACGGTGCACTCCTCAAGAGGTGCAGCCGTCCCGCTTTTGCAGGTATTCGATTCAATTGAGAGATCACCTTCGGTATAGGGGGCAAAAACTTCCGGGTCCTTGTGGAAGGACTGCACCTTGATCGTAACAGCCCCCTCTCCTTTCACCTCAGCCGGATACGACCATGCAGCGATTGTTTCAAGCATCCATGCCGTGGTTTCTGCTTTATAAAATGCTTGGCACGATTGAATGAAAGTGCCATCCCCTTGACCAGCAGATCCTTGAATTACCCCCCAGACCCCAGTTTCATTATAACAAGGGCCACCGGAGTCCCCAGGCTGCGAGGTGCCGGTACCAATCCCGTTTACAGTGTCATATTTCAGTTCGTATGCATCAGGTGACCATCTTGCGTCTGCTTTGCCTACTGTCTCATTGGACGCACCTTTCAGTATTCCACCAGAGAGGCTTGACCAGCCTGCAATGGATTGACTGGAACCGACCACGGGTTCGGTGTTAATAACTTTTGCTGTCGCTGGCATTATTTTATCAAGCTCCAGCAATGAAACATCATATACACGCGGTACACTACCATCGTGCATTGGATGAATTATAGTGCGCTTAATATTTGCGACAGTAGCATCGATGTTACTTACAGTCTGGCTGGTCAAATCACCACAGTGCGCAGCTGTTATGACCCATTTCCCGGCAATTACTGTACCAGAGCAGGTCCCCCCAACCCGAACAAACTCGGGTTTTTTAATTTCAGCGCCATTATAAATTGCATGCGCAGGGGAAATGGCTGACAAAAGCAGCGCGGCAACAACAGTTTTTTTCATATCATCCCTTTTTTTAAGTTTATATTTCATTGCCAATGACGTTCTCATAATATTATCCAGATTTATTATATTCGTCTCTAATTGAGATGCATCCTGCTGAGAAGCCAGACCATACTTTTTTGCTCTTCGTTCTTGTGTAGATCCATAAAGTATACCAAGTCTGACCACGGTAGCGTAGTTACTTCTTGCAATCTGTTCCCCCCATTTACCTTGCTGATTACTCTAACCCACATGTCGATGCCGCCGAGGAAATCGTCCTAGCTGGCGCCACCATGGCAAGTTTCTTCCTACTCTGGTTAGCCCGTCTATCCAGCTGGGGACAGCATCCTATGTTGCTATTGGATAACGGCCAAACCGCTTATCTGTGCTAATTATCCCATGAGTTGCGCCAATGCAAATTTGGCCACCTTATTAACCCGCGCCACCCAGCAGTCCCAGTTCTACCCCAAGAATTCAGCCGACAACTGTCCGAGGCCAACCGCCAGTACCGAGCTGATCGGCATTCAAGCAGTCGGACAGCCTCCACACCAACTCAACCACACTAATGGTATCCCCTCGGTACAGTACAAACCAGCTGGACAGCGGCACCTAGCTCTTAGCAGGCTCGCCTGATCCCACCCCCCCGCACCGGCCTGGCTCTACACCAAAGCCAGATCCCCACGGGAGCCATCCAGTGCAGCGACCCAAGTCCCGCCAGACCGGCGGCCCGGGACATCGAGAAGATCGCCACCACCTGCAGCACTGGCACGCCCGGCTGTCCACACCAGAACCACCGGCCAGGGGCCCACTAGGTACGGATCCTCATTAATACCTAGCGAAACAAGTGGCTGAATTGGGCGCTAGCCCTTTTCCGAGGCAGGGATCTTGGGGGAAGAGATGGCGTGCACCGCCAATGAGCAACGGCATGCCCAGCAGCTGGCGCCGGTGACGATCCACATGTGTGGGGATTCCAACGGTCGCCAACTGATGGTGAGCGCATCCAGCGGCCAGCAACAACAGGCGGTGACCGGCGGGCAGAAAGAAGCAGCCCTTGCTGATGCAGGTGATCGCGCAAGGCAAGCTGCCAGCAGCAGCACGTAACGAGCAGCGATAAAAATTGGGGCCGCGATTTCCCTTTGCATTGGAGGTTAATAGCCAACGACGCCGGCATAACCAGATACCTTGTTGTGAGTTCCATTTCTCCCACCGCAGGGTTTGTTCAACGCAGTTCCAGCTAACTATTTACTTCTATGATTGCAATTTGCTCATTTGAGCTTGTGGTTAAAGCCACAAGCCCTGTTCTACAGGCTGAACCCCACAACTCGCTTTAACACAGGCGCACCAGTCCAAACCCCTTCGCCCCGCAGTGTCACTACTCCTCCAGACCGGCTCACTCTAATGAGAGCGTCATAGGGCCGGTCAGCATTTTCCCCACCTCGGTTATAGATTCGAACATCCCCTCTACTCACGGCGTCCTGGAGGTCGAACATCAACTGAGTAATTCCTCGACCATCCAGATCAAAGCTCACATAGAGCACATTGACGGTTGTAGGCACTGAGATGTTTACTGCAGTGGACGATCCGCTATACAGATCAACCCGCCCCCCCGAACCAGAAAACGAGGGATTGACAGCGGCAGCATAGGCCTGGGCCCACAGGGTATCGTAAGTCGCCGGAGAGGAAGCCCAAACCTCATCTACACCAGAGAAAGCCTTGCCACAGAAAAGCGACGCGATCGCAACGATTGCCAATTGATTTCGGGAAATGGCATTATTGACATTAGGTTTCATTTGATATTCCTTTTTGGTGTAATTCTGAACCATTTATTTGCTGCATTGTTGCTGAACCAAAACGGATGCGTTTGACGGAGCAGGAATAAACCATGCCTGGGTTCCATCCTGATCAGTCTCCCATATCCGGACGAAAGCTTTCGTCCCATCAAATCGGCCTTCAACAGCTCCCATGTTGTTAAACGGGAAGCCGTTTTTGCTGTATGACAGAGGAATCACGTTTACTTTGCGAGTTCCACGATGAATAGGACAAGAGACAAGAGATACGACTTGGTTATTTTGTTGCACAGTACCCCAGGCCAACCCGGAAAGTACGGTGCGGTTTGTAAGGCCGGAAATAGAAAGATCCTTTACGTTCTCGATGGCATAGCCGGCAGCATTCATGTCACCCTTTAGCGCCCTCGAACCATCAAGCATATAGAAGTTGTCGTGAGAAACCTCGGTTCCTGGTCGACCTATTTCAGCAACTATATTTGTGCCAGAAACGGTAGCAAAAGGCAGTGAGGATAGTAATGCAGCGGCAACTTCATTTCTTTGGTCTGCTGGAACCCTTGCAAGTGGAATCGTCAACTCAAACCGTGGAATTGTTGGGTTGCCAGCTACACCATACGTTCTGACAGAAATAGCATCACCCCAGAGGGTCTCAGTCATTGGCCGGCAGTTACCCGCACTCGCGTCACTTGCGGCACAGTTCCTAATGTATCCTTCATTAATTAGCACCTGGACAGAGGATGGGAAGTTTGTCGGCGTAATAGTATTATTACTCTTTGCCAAAACCTGATATCTTTCCGCTGCTTTTGAAAAAAGATCAGTAATACGATTTCCTTGTTGTTCCGCAGCAGATTCTATTCTTTGCTGTCTCATTTCATTGTAAATGATCATGCCAACGAAAATTAAAACTGGAAGCACCACTGAAAGTTCAATGAGTGTAAATCCACCCTGATTCCTACGCATTACTTGTCCCCAATCCCATGTGCCCAGCAATTTGTTGAACTCCTATACATTTCTCCAAACGAAGATAGTCTCGGAGACTTAATAGGAAACTGATAAGATAATGAACTACCTGACATGTAATCTGCACCAGAATCAGTATATAGCTCGCCAGCAAGAGCGGTATTTCTAACATCTATAGAAACTACGACATAAACAGGCTCTCCCCCGCGATACCCAAAAGCGAAACTTGTCACCCACGGAGCAGGATATACCGATGATTGGGGCACCCCTGTTGTAATTAAATCAGCATGTGAAATACTTATGCCAGTCAGGCAACCACCTGATACCTTAAGTCGAAGCGCTGAATTTACACCAGAATTCACATCAGAGGCTATGCCATGAACCTTTATAGATTGCTCAGCTATGTCTGAAGTATACCAAATAGCAGCCACCCCAAATGAGATAGTGGCAATGACCGCTATAGCCACCGATAACTCAATCAAAGTGTAACCACTACATTTTTTCATAAATTGACCTGTCATATACTAAAACAAGGAGGCGACTAAGCCGCCTCCTTAACAATGATGCTCTACATCGTTCCTTTAACACTGCTGCCGGTGACGGTAATAGTTGTGCACCCTGTAGCCGTCTGACAACGCCCTGTTGTCATCGGAGCTAAGGTATCAGCAAGGTCAGTTATGTAATCTGCCGGCAGGCCCGCCATAGTGATATCTACGAGGCTGGGGTTGGTCGTGTTTGCTACAACAGTGATATCACCACCAAATGCATTTGCAGCCTTACCATCTTTGGCTGTACCACAGACACTGGCATCAAGCAGCTTAGAACCCGTCGCACACAAGACGCTCATACTCACACCATTCTTATTCGGTCTTCCTTTTTTCCAACGTTCCGTCGCAGTTGTGATTTGCTGCATCTGCTTTATGAGAGCCTCTTGCTTGGTTTGATATTTTACGCCTTCAGCAACTTGCAGGACGACCACCAAGAGAACAGCTGCAATAGCCACCACAATGGAAAACTCGATCAGTGTGAAGCCGCCTTGTTTTTTGGAAGCCATGATTTTATTGTTCTGGTTATCGTATTTCATTATTCAACCCTTACAAATTAATATGCAACTCTAGCGGACTGCGCCACTACGAGATATGTACCACCGGCCAATATGGCCATACCGCAACCTGCAGCCATCATCGTCAACAAGTTTGCCAGTTTCCCCAAGCTAACAATCTGTTTTTTAAGCCTCCTTCGTTGTCTAATTGAGCTTTTCATAAGCACTGATGGAATGTCTTCACTATTACTTAATATTTTAATTCTTTGGATTTCAACTTGACTAAGTAGCCCCACATCAAACACATCACCATAATTTTTTTTCCCTGATGCAATTTTCAATTTTATTTTCTGTATTTTTGCTCGAAGCCAACGACTTGAACCATGCCCTATAATACTCAAAGAGTCATTAATCCCGACCCCTGCCCTCATAAGACTGGAGATACTGGCTAATACAGCTATCGCATTGAGATCTCTATATTGTCTAAAAACAATTGAGTTATCAAGTGACTCTCTATTCGGAAAGTTTGGCAACATCCACATCAAACTGATAAGGATAGCAATGCTTAAACACATCAAAAAAAACATCCAGTTATGACTAAACTCCGCAAGACTCCATGCTGCCTGAGATATGCCACCCCATTTGTAAAGCGGTAGTCTATTTTGCATATCCAACATATACTCATATGACGGGCCACCCGCTACGGTCAACAGAGCGACAATCATAAACGCAGGATATTTTACTGCATTCACAATATCCAAAGTCAATCCAGAAGCATCTCTGATGGTGTTTATACCAACATCAAGCCCCATGTCTATGTCACCAGTTTCTTGTCCGGCGGAAACTGTAGATATTATTATTGGTGAGAACCAACCTTGCATACCAGATGTAACCGGCCTACCATTTCTGATAGCCATCAGCATGTCACCGGCAAGCGCCCTGGCAGATGGAGAGCCGAACTCTACCAAGTTAATACAAATATCTTTCTCATCAATGCCAGAGTTGACTAATTCCCTAAAATCTTCAAGGAATTCAATTTGAGCAGTTTTAAAGAATATCAACTGGAGCCATTTTTTTGAAAGGGTATCAATGTTCACAACAACTCCTTAATTTGCTCAGCAGCGGAGTGAATATCGCAAATCCCAGCCCTAACTTTCTTAAGTGCATAGTGCTGGATATTTTTCCACCCGTTTTGCAACAAATGGATTTTCCAAGCCAACGCATCACCTTTAGCAATGAATTTTCTGTCATCATCTGTTAATACAATGACTTCCATTACCAAAGTTCTTCCCTTCTCACCTTCAACACATTTTCTGCAACCATTTATATTTTTCACACGCGCAAGGCCTAGGTCATCACCTAGGGCTAGACGCAATGTGGCCTTCTGCACTTCCGTTGCCTTTTCATGCGGAATAGAACAGTGTGGGCAAAGAACCCTGATTAACCGCTGATGAGCAAAGACTGAGAATACATCAGGGCTGCTTGCAATTACTGATGGAACGCGTAAATGCTCCACTAATTTGGTTGCTATACCGGTCGCGCTAGACGTATGTGTAGTGCCGATTAACAAGTGCCCGGATTCCGAAAGATGAGTAAACTCCGCCGCGCTTTTTTGGTCACGCACCTCACCAAAGTAAATAACATCAGGATCTTGCCTAAGCATGAACTTTCCGTAAAACGCAAAGTCACGTTCTTTACCTTTTTTAGTCAGGCCATAATCAATTCGTGTTTGAGATACCCCGTCCAGTGTCCATTCAGGAGGGTCTTCAAGCGTATTAATGTTACGGCCATCATCAATGGTTGATAACCCAGCCATAGCAACTGTGGTTTTCCCAGAACCGGTAGGCCCAGATAATAGAATGGCCCCTTGAGGCTGCTTGAAGGCAAATTCGATGATTCGAATGTGGTCATCATCCATCCCCATATCTGCGAACGAAGGAATATCGTCCCTAATGGGTGTCAGCAATCTCAGTACGGTTTTGGTACAGTCTTTATCGTCGCTGCTGCTGCTAACAGGTAGCATTGACGTCCGCCAATCCCATGCCTTCTTAACATTATTTACAGCAATAACCTTGCTAAAGCTTCCTGCGTTTGGAATTAACGCTGAATAGCTTTCCTCTGAACCACTGTGCCCATTAAATACATAAGCCGTCAGTTCAGCACCATATTCCTTTGTTTGAGGCGCGGAAATGTCAACCAAGCGACCGTCAATACGGCACTTAATTATTGTTTTTTTCCCTTTAACTAAGATGTGTATGTCAGAACCACCCATTCTAATACACCTTGACAGCAACCCCATCAATCGATCTTCAACCTGTGTTGGTGCAACATCAGTTGCATGCTTAGTGCTTTGGTGGATAGATTCGACATTTTGGGTTGAACCGACCTGCAAAGCATTAAGCACTACTTCGTTATCAGCCAGATTTATTTTAGGTTCCTTGCCATGAAGCAGAACCTTAACCTTTGTAATAATTGTATTTAAGTTGTCGCTCTTTGGATCTGACGTGTAAACAACCCAGTTCTCATCAACAAAGCAGCTTTTATCCTCTCGGCAAAGAGCCAAGATTTCATCATCATCGATTAGAGACACTGTGTTATTAATTGCCATGTTCATATAATCGCCCCATTCCTCAATAGGCCATATTTATGCAGCGAGACAACTTTCCTAGGCTTGCGCATAATTGCCTGTCATTCAGGGAGGAGATCTTGATCCCATCTATAGTCTTTCCTACCTGAGCAGGAATCATTCTTCCAGACTCACCAATAGAAACATACGCGGTGAGCCTCCCATCTACACGGGCAGCATATCGAAGAGTGAGCCGGTCAAGTTTGCTACCAGGCCGGTCCATCTCTTTGGGCTCATTAAATGAGATCCCAGTTCCAACCGGTATTGGAGTGCTTGGGGACACTGTTGCGCCTACAGGCAGTTCGTCCTGAAGCAAGAAAGCCCCTGGAGGTGGGGTGCTTTCCGCAGGCTTATTCGAAGCTACTTTTTTCTTAGCTACATTACTCTCAATCAGCTCTTCCACCGTGCTTGTTGCAAGTAAGGCTTCAGCCTTAGCCCTTCTTTCACCGAGGAGCATCAGCTCTTGGATGTTTTCCGGCAGCTTCTTCAGTTTCACTGCGGCCGGCGGTTCAATCAGGCTTTGGCTTGCGACGTGGCCCTCTCCAACGACCGCGGTTAATGCTGGCGCCCTCTGCTCTGACTGTTCGATAAGTGCATTGAGACGCTCATTCCGTTTAGCCTTTCTATTTTCTTGAGCCTGATATAAATAAACCGCACTTGCACATGCGATGGACAACAGCCCTAAATAGGTGACCAATTTTTTAGTGCTAACTTTTTTAGTTTTTTCATTCATTGTGCGCCACCTCCAAACAGAATTACCGCATTATTTAGGGTGCAATCCCCTTCCTTGCTAATGCTAAACGTTGCTGATTCCAATTTTATTGGCATTCCCTTCATGGCATTACCAAGCTCATTAATAAACCATGGATTAGCTTTAGTGATGTTCAGATTGGCCTTTCTGCTTGCCCATACACCGTTGGCTTCAATGGGTTCATAGCTAGCTTTTAAACCTGAAATCAGTGATAGCTTTGAAAACAAGTCAAACACCTTATCATCAAGTTCCTTGAAACTGGCGTAATGTGAGCTCCAATATGAACTCAGAGGTACAGCTACTCGAATAAATGGCAATGACCCGCTGAATGACATTGCTAGATTATTTTTGTCACTCCATGCATTTATCACTTTTCTATCGATCACAACTTCAGACAACACCATATTGATGCTGCCGGGTTCGATTGTTCCCGCAGGCAAATCCGTAACCACAGGGATGGTTCCAAACTTTGCACACGTCACACCTAACTCACTGATCGCATCACCAGCAAGCTGCACATCGGTCCATGCTGCGCGATAGGCATACCAGGGATCCGTTACTTCCGGTGGCGGCGGCGGTGGCGGTTCAGGCCATAGAAACCACGTAACTGCAGCAATACCTGCTACACAGACAAGCGATGGCTTAACCATTCTCGCCAATGCAGACCCACGAAACTCTATGAGTTCGAAGTCATCAGGCCTCAGATTTAAAGCCTCAATTATCGTTGTCTCTAAGCCATGAACAGGTAATTCGGTGGTAGCAAATATGCGGTCAGATGGGTGTACCTGCAACCATTCAGACAATTCCGTAGCATCGACAACTTCATCGCGACGAATATCCCCGGCCTCCCAGAGAACGCAGCGATAGGCGCGGTCTGAAGCAATAATGCACACCCACTTCCTGGGGATATCTTTCACTTCGTCAATGAGTGCTGCGGCAATGCACTCGCCCCAAGCTATATCAGCCTCATCAGAGGCGACTCGCGTGATCAGGTCACCATTCTCGAATATCCGCTCAAACTTAGCCGGGTACTCCACCCGCCACCGCTTCAGGACTTCCTTTTGCTTACTGCCATGCGGCAGTGTTGTTCTGATAGTTCCCATTGCTCTATATCCGCTTAGGGGTGATCAGAACAATTGTTTCTGTCATGCTGCTTTCGCCTGAATTTCCACCCAAGAATGAATTCTTGAATACAGATGTCTCATCAGACTTATTAGACTTCTGCTTGTATCCATTGAGTACAAGAGTTTCACCATATTTGAGACCAATATCTTGATCAAACTTTATTTCTTGTACTTGCGGTGCACGAATGGTGACGCCGCTCACCTCTGTTTCTTCCCATTTAATGACTTTTGATAGAACTCCTGAAATCTGGAGGTTCACCATATCGTCAGAAATATTTGGCATTACTGACATTGTTAGACCATCACTTACTACAGCATCCTCAACTTCAACGCTTGCGTCAGCATTCTCATTAGGCGTGACTGTTACCCTTGCAATATATGTTAGCTTCTCCGAGTTATCGATTGATGCTACTCTGTTATTTCTAGCAACAGTTCTTGGCTCATATTCGACACCAACATGTCCTTGAGTTTGCAGTGACTTCATAAGGACGGTTGTTCCATCCCATTTTGGATTTGTTGATGTAAATGAAAAGCCATAATTCCCTGTATCTCCCAGGGTTGGCAGTGATGGACCAGCAAACTGCAACTTCCCTTCTGAAACACTGCGTATAACATTCCAATCAATGCCAAACACAGAGCCTTTGCTCCCTTTAAATTGAAGTACCTTAACCTCAATCATTACCTGGCGGGCTATTGCTTGTTTTCTTGATGATATATAGCTCTCAACTAGGCTCATACGATGCGGGGTTGTTCTTACCAGAATGGATGCAGTTGAGGATGTTACAATTACATTCCCTTCTAATGGTTCCTTGTCATCCTTACTTACACCATCACGTCTCAGAATGGACTCTATGGCTGCTAAATAATCATCAAACGGATTTATATCTACCACTTCAGTGGTCGCATAAGTATCTGAATTCCCGAGAGAGCTTGTGACTGTTCGGTTTGCCAATCCCTCACCGCTGTTATTTACCGAGTTAGCCTTGCGACCAAAGAGGAATGAACTTTTTCCCAGCAGTGAATTTAACTCAAACACTTTAGTGACATAACGCTCAAAACTAATTTTGTTCCCATGAACACTAACGGAAATATCAGCTTTTGCAGCGATCTCATTCAGAGCCCCATTAATATCACCTTGATAATCTACTGATATAATTTTGTCTTGGACCACATCAGGTCCATAGTTAACTGCAATCTTCTGATTGGCAGATTGCAGCAGGTTCCTTACTGCAAAGCTAAGCGGTATATCTTGCCCCTGAATTGTCGCAGGCTTTCTGACCCACCAAGGAGCCCCCTCCCCTATTGTCGGGTTCAAGTCCAAAGGTGGCTTATCGATGTAGACACTTTTAGAGGATTCTTTCTTACCCTCATATGTCTTAATTTGGTCCATGGTGTCGTTAGCAGCATTTTTCTGCTCCAAATGATCCATGGCACCACACCCAGAAAGTGCGATAATAACTGCTGTTGCAATAGCACTGCGCGATTTCATGATCAGTTCCCCTGCACAAAATATACGTGTTGTGTTGACTTCAGTAGCTGTGGTTGCACTGGGTATGATTCGATCAACGCATTAAGTGCTGATGCTATATCACCTCTTTCCGTGACGATTGGCCAGCTTGATGCTACGTAATAATCATCCTGGAGTCGCCAGTCTTGTACTGTCGTATTCCACCCATAGGCCTTGGTAAGACGAATTGCATTCGCTTTCAAGCTGCCGGCAGTGACATTAAATGTCTGTACCAACACCCCCGGAACGTGAATTACAGCACTTTTATTCATAGCGTCATAACTAACAATGAATTTTGTATTTGTTTCATTGCCAAATGAACTTTGCGCGTCGGATATGGCCTCTTGGAAATCATAGGCAGAGAAGTGAGTTTTCTTTGGTATGGATGAAAATACAGTAGGTACTCCACCTGGGAAATAGTAGAGAACAGTTTGATACCCGTTCTCCCTGAACCATCTCGATAATGCACGTTCCCAAGTTTCGCCGGCTCGAACAACCAGTGACAGCTTTTCTACTGTGACAGCAGGTTTCATTATTTCATTTATTGGAACGAACATCATTCCACTTGTTACAACAGGTGCCTGGGGTTTCATAAACACTGGTGGCGTGCTTGTCATGGAATTAGATGCTGTTGCAAGCATCGGCTTCTTGGTACTACTTGTCGTTACAGCCGAGATCCATTCGTGCTTAGTAGTTGCCTGCTCAACTTTTTGATTAACAGCTGCAGCCAAATCATTCTGATCCGATCCAACAGGTTTTTGTGCACCGATGTTGGTCTGGGTGCGCGTCGACACGATTTGCGGGGCGCTGTGATCTTTTAGTACGTTGTTCGGCCCGCACCCTCCTACCAAGGCTGCAGCTACCGCCACCGACAGGAGCTTCAGTCGCACTTGATGATCTCCGTTGCCGTGATTGTCGCGGATCGATCCCTTTCATGTATCTGCGGAAGAAGCGGCAATCCAGCCAGGAACGCTTCGAGTGCCTTTATCGGCTCTTTCTTATCAACCTCAAAACCGGCGTCAAACTGCCAGTCGCAGTGAGCCGGGACGGTCTTAGACCAACGGATTGCCTGCAACCCCAACGCAAAGCGGAGGCTCTCCAGCTGTCCACGTAGTGATCCCGTGTGCACGCTGAAGTACCGTTGTTCTCGGTCCCTACGAATGAAATTGATCGCCTGCTTACGGTCATTGATGATGTGACGTAGGCGAGTGATCTGTCCGGTGATCCGCGCGTCATGCTTGGCATATTCGTCACGCAAAAGGGCCAGGTCGTTCTGTAGCAGCTCGATTTCAGTGTTGAGCTCTATGAGCGTTTTGTCGCCATAAGTATCTCGTGCCATCTCCGCCATTGGTGGAGTTCTTCGCTCAGGCCGAGAGTCGCCTGGTGAAGCCTGCACCTGCGATATCCCCAACAGGGCAACGACACTGAATGCCAAAACACTTTTCCTCATAGACGCCACCGTATAGAAAATCCTAGGGGGCGTTATACCGCACCCAAGCGGAAATAATTGCACAGCTAAAATGAGGGGGGTTTTCTGGACGGTCTCGAGATATGAGGAAAAAAAAACCCGCCAATTAACGGCGGGTTCTGGTTTATGTGTTATCCATCTGGCGTTGCCGCTGATGGATGCGGCTAGGCGTGAACTGACCAGACCATGCAAGTCCGGTGTCTACCGTGACCTCTTGGCGTATCCTGATCTTCATGCTCTCACCACTCATGTCTTTGATTGTCTCAAGTAATCGACTCTCAACAGAGTACAGGAACTCGAGATCCTTCATAGCAAGTTTGAGCAAGGCTTTCTGTCGCTCTTCTCGTATTTTCGCCTTGCGATTTCGCATCTCAAAAATGCAAGGGATCGCGACGGCGATTACGGCGAAGAACCCGGAAATCAAGGCCACCGTGATGCTTCCCATGGTGCCCTCCCTTAATATTCATCACTCAAGATGATTGTTGTGTTGCGGCGGTCTGCCTCAGTGATAATCCATATGCTACATCGGCTTTGCCCTGCCGGCATGCTGGATAGGACTCGCTCACAAGTCCTGATAGCATCGAGGTTCTTCAGTCTCTGTGCATGGCTCCACAACAACCCCTCTCGATGTACGTCTAGCAAATCACATGACGCTATACCCAGGCGTTCCAGAGTTTCCATCGCGGCTGGAGTTATAGTGCACGCTCCTAATTTGAACATAATGAGCTCCTGATTCTGTGCCCTGGAGGCTTGATTTGTTAAGCCGCCTTCTCTGCAAGCGCGTAAGCAAGCAGCAAGGGCCACGCAGGATCAACACTGTTTAATGCCTTAATGACTTGATCAGCGTCTAAAACGCTAGATGTGAAAGTTGAATTAAGTTGGTCTATGTCTGCGGCCGGCGCCCTTGCAACAGTTTTTATGAAGTTGCTTCCTTCGCCTGGGTTCACACTTGCATATACGTTGGAGTCCCCTAGCCTTACAAGCTGGCCAGTAGAGATGAGTTGTCCAGTTTTAGTTACTTCGAACATGATTTCGCCTCGTTTAGTTTGGGTTTTACGCCCGGGTTGGTGTTGGTCACGAGTGGCACATTGCGGACCGAGTGCCATGAGACAGCCTTGGGCTGTTTCTGCATGTACGCTGACGCCGTAGAAATACCGGTAAACGGACATGCAGAATCAGCCAACGAGGGCTTGGGTGATAAATCACGGGTAGGGATACCAGCAGAGTGCAGGGGGGATTGAAGTTGGTGCCTGGCCGGGCGGCCTGCCCTCACGTGGGCACCGAGGACTCAGACAGAATAACCTAGAGGACCAATATCTGGCAATCAGGTACAGATTCAAAAATTGGTAGCCATGCCAGAGATGGCATGGCTACCACATTTAGATGAGGAAGTCGTCCAGCGAGCGCCCTTGCGCTATCTGTTCTGCCAGGTACTTCGGGGTTCGCCCCTGCCCTGTCCAAGTTTGTTCCCTTCCATCGACGACATATCGATACTTGGGTGGTCTCGGAGTGCGCTTTTTCTTGGTGCTAGTATCCACTCCTGCAGCATCTCCAACAAGCTCTTTGGGGTCGATGCCGGCCTGGGCAAGCATCTCCTGAAACTCGGCCAGCATATTCATTCGCTCAGATTTAGCTGCCTGCTCTTTGTCAGCTTGCGCCTTACGTTCCAAGTACAGTAACTCGAACTTTTCGTAGGTTTCTTGAACTTGATCAAACGACAGCTCTCGAAGTGCTGCCCGGAGGCTTCGAATATTCAACAGTGTTTTAATAAATTCGTGCATGCAACATTCCTACTCAAAAGAACTAACTGGGAAATGCCAACTATTAGCTCATGGTTTTGATCGTGCTCTGTAAACCCAATCAAGCTGAAGCCCTGAGGATGAGCTTTGCGCTTCAGCTTTCAATCATATCGTTATCACCCCAAAAATAAACGTGCTACTTTTCACATGACGGATAATCGTCTCTGCTCTTCAACCCCATTGTCATAGCTGTCTTGCCACTCCCTACATGGTTCACCACCGAGCAATTCTGGATGGAATGGCCCTTCTCTTCGTTCTCCCATACGCTGACCATTTGCATCGTTCCATCCCTGCCTGCGCCCTTCTGTTCGGCAGTAACGGGTGATCTGCTCTTTTTGCTCGGAGGAGAGTTGTTTCACGTGGACCCCACTCCAACTCTCATCACCGAAAGCATTTGAGGATATCTGCGGCAACACCATTGGATCGCCGGAATTGATAATCAGTATTCCCATGTCACCCTCATACTTTGAAATCTGGGTCCACAATCCAAGTCACACCTTTGCTCACTACGGCTACTGGTTTAACTCGCAATGTATATATGGCACTTCGAATTGTTAATCTTCCAGTCACGAGATACCTAACAACTCTCAGTAAATATTTCATAGTACCTCCTGGTGAAAATAAAATGTTGGCCTTCAGCTGCCGTAGCTACATGTTCAGTCAGCTAGCGTTCTTGTAAGGAGCCCCTGGCCATCCTTTTCACATATCTTAAAGATTGCTGGTTCTTTATGAAGAAGCACCCTCTGCTGGCACCGGAATTATGTAGTTTTTTTCACAACAACCAAACAGTTTATCAGCGCTAGTACTCCCTTTGGTTTTTCGAATGCAAGGCGGCGGCCGCTTCAACCCCAGGTATTCAGGGCACCGGCCCGTGGGCCCGTCAGCTACGTCACGCCGGCAGGGGCCATCCAGGGGCAGCCGCGAGCTCCTGCATGGCCCTCACCATGGCCAGCACACCAGCGGGGGCCGCCCAGAGCACCGAGCGAACATTAATTCTCATTCTGGATAGTCCTACAAGGGACCTATTGCCGATGGCCATGCTACCAGCAGAGGTTGACTGCCGGTTCAGATCCAGGGATTCAGGTAGCTGACCTTGCAAATATCACTGCCACTGTCCGTCTTGTATTCACCCTGCAGTTCAACTGATCGATGCCACTGTTGCGGCCATAGCAGGTTGTAACCAGCTTGGCGCAGAGCGCTACAGTTCGGGGCCTGCCGGACACCGCATACCAGATCACCGGTACTGACGCGGGCCACCCCCTGAACATCGAACCGGCCAGCGGCCCAAACCAGATCACCAGCACTGGACCCACCCACCCGGGGCGCACCAGATATCCCGCACCGGCCCCGCCGGACGCCACACCGGATCACCGGCACTGGCCGCTCTGAGTGCCGCGCACCAGTTCAGCGTCACCAGCGCGGGCCACACTGGGCGCCGAGCCCGCAGCGTAGACCCTGAATATCGAGCCGGTCAGCGGCCCGTGGCCACCTGCAGCACCGGCCCCACCGGACACTACACCGGCTCACCGGCACCAGCGCGGGTCACACTGGACGCAGAGTCCGCAGTAGACCCTGAACATCGAGCCGGTTGGCGGTCCGGGGCCATCTGCAGCACCAGCCCCGCCGGACGCTACACCGGATCACCGGCACCAGCACTGGCCGCACTTAGCACTGCGTACCAGATCACCGGCACCAGCACTGGCCGCACTTAGCACTGCGTACCAGATCACCGACACCGGTGCGGGCCACCCTGGGCGCCGATCCCGCGGCGCCCAGGGGTTCGTCAGCCCCTGCCCTCCACGGGACCGCTGCGAACGACACCGAAACCCTGGATCTCGAACACGACATGCACACCGACACATGCCCGCCACCACCCCGGTTCCAGCACACCAGCGGGGCCGTCCGGGGGGCACCTGCAGAACCGGTCCCGCCGGAAGCCGCATCGAATCAACGTCACCAACACTGGCCACTCTGAACTTCAATCTTGTCGGCGGCCCGGCGTACGTCAGATCCAGCCCTCCACTGGGCCGCCGCTAGCGCTACTGGAGGCTTGGATCGCGAACTAGGCATGCACACCGACAAAAGCCCACCACTACCCTGGCCCCGTCTGTTCCAGCTTACCTGTAGCGCCACCCTGGGCAGCACCCCTGCGGGACCTGGCCGGAGCGCACCAGGCATCCCGTATCGGCGAAGTCGACCCTTTCTCTTGGGGGGAGAAAAAAATTTCGCATTTTCTGAAGGAATCTCGCGGGCCTTAGTAATTGGCAACGACTGGCTTATCTGGGCCAGAACGGGGCCGCAAATCTTTGCCACCCGAAACACCTAATTAAGGAAAATTTAAGATGAAAAGTAAGCGCCCTTGAATCGGCATCTGTTTTTCCCAAAATAAGCTCGTCACACTTGAAATCCATTACCTCTTCGCTGGATTTTCACTATGACCACTCAAGAACGTGCTGATTTTTGGCGACAGCAGATCACCGCCTGGCTTGACTCCGGCCTCTCCGGCCACGCCTTTTGCAAAAGCCAGGCACTGGTCTATCACCAGTTTGCTTACTGGCGCAAAAAGCTCGAACAGCCTGTAGACTCGGACTCTCTTCCTGGCTTTGTCAGAATAGCCATGCCTGTTCCTGTCACGAACGAAGTCGGCTTGACACTCACCTTACCCAACGGCATCACTCTCTCCGGGTTACATCCGGGCAATATCGATTTGCTCGGCGCTATCATGAGGCAGCTGTAATGCGCCCTCGTTACTTGCGTCCGGCACTGACCATGCCGCAGATCTACCTCTATCGGGCTCCTATCGATTTTCGTAAACAGGCCCACGGCCTGGCGGCGCTGGTCGAGCAGCAACTGGGGCACAACCCGTTCACCGGTGCCCTCTATGCCTTTACCAATCGCCGCCGCAACAAGATCAAGTGTCTGATGTGGGAGGACAACGGCTTTGTGCTCTATTACAAGGCGCTGGCCGAGGAGAAATTCAAGTGGCCATCGTCTGCCGATGAGCTACTCTCCCTCTCTTCCGAGCAGATAAACTGGTTGCTCGATGGCTACGATATCTCCTTGATGCAGGGCCATAAAACACTGCATTATGAGACGCTTTAATACCGCCAACCTCGTGCTTTACCGCCTTGTTTTTGTTATAATTTCCTCATGAAAATGACGCTGAAAAACCTCACCCCATCACCTGATCTCAGTGGCCTTAGCGCCGCTGAGTTGTTGGTGGTTATTGCGGGTTTTCAGCAACAGTTGGCGTTAAAAGACGAAGCTCTTCAATCCAAAGAAGAGGCTATCCAGCGGCGTGACGCCCATATCCTGTTACTCGAAGAGCTGCTGCGTCTGCGCAGGATCCAGCGCTTTGCCGCCAGCAGCGAGAAACTCCATCAGCTCCAGCTCTTTGATGAGGCAGAGCTGGAAGCGGACATGGACGCCCTGCTGGCCCAGTTACCCGATGACCTGCCGCAAACTGCCGAAGCAAAGGCCAAGCCGCGTCAACGTGGCTTCTCCGCCTCACTGCTGCGCGAGCGCATCGAACTCACCCTCAGCGATGAGCAGAAAGCCGGGGCCAGCAAGGTGTTCTTTACCAAGGTCAAAGAGGAGTTGCAGTTCATTCCGGCTCAACTCAAGGTGCTGGAGATCTGGCAAGAGAAGGCGGTGTTCGAGCGTGATGGCGAAGAGGTGATCCTCGCGGCCAACCGCCCCGTACACCCGCTGGGCAAATGTATCGCCACGCCGTCATTGCTGGGCTACATCATTACCTCTAAGTATGCCGATGGCCTGCCACTGTACCGTCTGGAGCAGATGTTCAAGCGCCTGGGGCAGGAGGTGAGCCGCACCAACATGGCCCACTGGATCATCCGGCTGGATGAGGTGTTCCAGCCATTGATGAACCTGCTGCGCGAGGAGCAGAACCACGCGACGTATCTGCAAGCCGACGAGACGCGGATCCAGGTGCTCAAAGAAGAGGGAAAAACTGCGCAATCGGACAAATGGATGTGGGTGACCCGCGGCGGTCCGCCGGGCCGCCCCTCTGTATTATTTGAATATGATCCGTCACGCGCCGGAAGCGTACCCGTGCGTCTGCTGGAGGGCTTTAGCGGCATACTGCAAGCTGATGGCTATTCCGGCTATAGCCAGGTGTGCAAAGAGAGCGGTCTCACCCGGATTGGCTGCTGGGATCATGCTCGGCGCAAATTCATCGAAGCGACCCGAGCCGCACCTAAGGGCAAAGGCAAGGACAAAGGCAAGAGCAAAGCCAGCACTGGCCTGGCCGATGTAGCATTGGGGTACATAGGTAAACTCTATGCCATCGAGCGGGAGCAGAAGGAGCGCAGTGATGCCGAGCGTTATCAGGCACGGCAGACGCGTAGCATGCCCCTGTTGGCGGAGCTCAAAACCTGGTTGGACAATAACGTCGGCAAGGTGATGAAAGGCTCGCTGACTCGACAGGCGATGGAATACACGCTGGGGCAATGGCCCCATCTGGTGGGTTACTGCGTGCGGGGAGATCTGCACATCAGCAATATCCTGGCGGAGAACGCAATCCGCCCGTTCGCCGTGGGGCGCAAGGCCTGGTTGTTCGCCGACAGCGCGCAAGGCGCCAAGGCCAGCGCGACCTGCTACTCGTTGCTGGAGACAGCCAAAGCCAATGACCTTGAGCCCTCAGCGTATATCAACTATGTGCTGGCGCAGATCGGCGAGGCCGATAGTCTGGAAAAACTCGAAGCCCTGCTACCCTGGAACGTCCCGCTGGAGCCCATTGCAAAAAAAGTGGCGCAATACAACGAAGGCAAGTAGGTCGATTTAGCGGCGCTTACGATGAAAAGAATCATGATTCAGGGTATCCGCTGGGCCGTCGCCGTCGCCAAGAAAGCTATCACCCGGGCAGTCGTCGAATTGCTTGGAACGGTCATCTTCGCGTTGGGCGTTAAGATGTGGCTGCTACTGACGACACCTGCTATCTGGGGGGTCTGAGGAAAATGAAAGCGGGGCCCGTGGCCTCGCTTGTTCTCACGGAAAGTATCACCAGTCACCGAAACGGATCCTAGTCATCGATTCTGCCCTATTCGCATTGCTAGGATCACCACAGTTTTTCGTGTTCAGAAGTCTGCAGCAGAAAATACCTGCAACCTGCAACCTGCAACCTGCATCAACTTGCTGACGGTATAGATTTGCCCGTCAGTGCACTCCTGGCACCGCTTGCATTGTGAAGATCTAGGGGATGATCGATGTAAGCAAAAAACGTCTACGGGTGCTAAAAATGTCTTTTTTGAACGCAACAGCTTTCCTTGATTACTTGTTCTGCCCTCCCCTTTCAGGGCACAAAACAACCATCATCGCAAAAACGGTGGTACAAAAAATCAGGAACAATCTTGAAGCGATCAAAATAGTCAAGCGGTGCTTGGCTGATGGCTCGTTGACTGTATCTGACGTCGAGCGTGATGCCCTCACTCAGTATGCAGGATGGGGTCAACTGTCAGGACTTTTTGAGCCAGTACATCCCCTGCATGCCGAATTGAAATCGCTTGTCACTCAAGCTGAATTCGCGGCGTTGGAAGCATCTGTGCTGACCTCCTATTACACCTCCGAATGGACTATCGATGCCATGTATCGTGCCGTCGCTCGGCTGGGTGTGCAGGAAGGCCCATTGCTCGATTTTGCTACAGGATCCGGCAATTTCTTAACGAGGCGCCCGGCGACCCTCGCATCGATGAAACCCTTTGCTGTTGAGCTGGATGGCCTGACGGGGACTATCGCACGCCTGCTGAACCCGGCAGCCAAGATCTATGTCAATCAGCCGTTCGAGCACGTAAAACTACCTAATAGCGGCGACTTTTCCCTAGTTATTGGAAACCCGCCATACTGCTCTGTCCCTGCCAGAGATAGAACATTCGGCACTCTTCCACTACATGCCTACTTTCTGATTCGGGGGTTGTGCGAACTGCACCACGGCGGGCTAATGGCGGTTGTCGTATCAAGCTGGGTAATGGACTCCAAAGATAGCGATGCACGGCTATCTCTCTCAGCCCGGGGTAATTTGGTTGCAGCCTGTCGTCTGCCGAATTCGGTGTTCAAGGGTGAAGGGGCCAACGTTGTTACCGATATTCTGGTCTTTCAAGCCTGCCAGCATCCGGATGAAAAACCTTCATGGATTGACACCGTAGAGGTCAACGACGAAGCAGGCTCGTCATACCGTGTGAATCGTTTGTTTGTGGATCGTCCTGAACTGGTCGCCGGCAAAATCTCAGCTCCTGGCACCTTCAATGTCTCTTGCAACGTTGCAGACCCTAGCCGTGACCTTGCGAGTGTTGTAACTGAAATCCTCGATATCCAGACTTCCAACCCCTTGTTTTTCCGGAAGTCTACGGTTCCGGTTGCAAGGAAGGGCATCGTTTCTACCCCCGCTGGTATGGGCGATGTTGGACCATATGAGTTTTGCCAAGCTCCGGCGGGCGAGCTGATGCGTCGAGTGGCGGATCATGTTGATGAAAACGGGGTTAAGGTTCCCACATTCCAACAGTGCGAGTTTAAATCAGCCAAAGATAGGCTACGTGTAACGGCCATGCTGAGAGTTAAGAGGGTGTTGGCATCACTCATCAACGCAGAGCAAAGCAATGCGTCTGACGCCAGCTTGCGAGCTCTTAGGGCTGATCTCAATGCGACCTATGACCGCTTTACTGCCGACTTCGGTCCATTCCACGCTTCCAAGAACAAATCCGTTCTTGGGGAAGATCCTTGGTATTACCGCTTGCGTGCTCTCGAGCTGGACTACATCGCGCCGATCAGTGCCACGGTTGCCGACAATGAGGGCATCGCAGAGCGTAAAGAGCAGTGGAGTAAGGGGGATTTGTTCACCCGCCGCGCAATCACTCCGTTGATCACTCCCAGCTATGCCGCAAACCTTGCCGACGCCGTTCTAATCTCCGTGAGCTATAAGGGTGAGGTCGATCTTTCATATATTCGGGACCTGGTCAGCTTTAAAGGGACAGACCAAGAACTTTTGCATCAGTTGGCCGAACAATCTCTGGCATTTGCCGAACCAGAAAGTGGCAAACTGGTCATTGCGGCAAAGTACCTTTCAGGTTACATCCCCAGCAAGATTGAGGCTGCACAAGGGGCGGCCGAATCCGACCCTCAGTTTGCTATCAATGTTGCCAACCTGCAGCTAGTCATGCCCTCCCCCATCAAGGCGGTAGACATTTTTGCACCGATGAACTCCCGTTGGCTGCCTAACCATTTCCACGCCGATTTTATCCGCCATCTGGTCGGTCAGCCCAAATTGAATGCACAAGTTACCCTTATCTACAACGAGTATCATGTTTCGCATGACTCTCTTCCTCAGACCGTCTTAACCTCTGAATGGGGTACGCAGCGCCGAGATATGACCTCCTTGGGGGCACCTCAGAAAACGGAAAATAAAGCACGCTAAGGCATAGCTGACCTTGCCAGGCCTGCTTCGCCCTGTAGTGACGCGATCAACGGGCAGGAAACATTCCCCTTTCGTGCATGGCAGGCGCACACGAGTTCAGACAGCACGGTTTCCATGCGCGCCAAGTCGGCCATCTTCTCGCGCACGTCCTTGAGCTTGTGTTCGGCCAGGCTGCTGGCCTCCTCGCAGTGGGTGCCATCGTCGAGCCGCAACAGCTCGGCAATCTCGTCCAGACTGAACCCCAGCCGCTGTGCCGATTTCACGAATTTCACCCGAACCACGTCCGCCTCCCCATAGCGGCGGATGCTGCCGTAAGGCTTGTCCGGTTCCCGCAACAGGCCCTTGCGCTGATAGAAGCGGATTGTCTCCACGTTGACCCCGGCCGCCTTGGCAAAAACGCCAATGGTCAGGTTTTCCAAATTATTTTCCATATCGCTTGACTCCGTACATGAGTACGGAAGTAAGGTTACGCTATCCAATCCAAATTCAAAAGGGCCAACGTATGTCTGAACCACAAAACGGGCGCGGTGCGCTCTTCGCCGGCGGGCTGGCCGCCATTCTTGCATCGACCTGCTGCCTGGGGCCGCTAGTACTGGTCGCCCTGGGCTTCTCCGGTGCTTGGATCGGCAACCTGACGGTGCTGGAACCCTATCGACCGTTGTTCATCGGCGCGGCGCTAGTGGCGCTGTTCTTCGCCTGGAAGCGGATTTACCGGCCCGTGCAGGCATGCAAGCCAGGTGAGGTCTGCGCGATTCCGCAGGTGCGCGCCACCTACAAGCTGATTTTCTGGATCGTGGCCGTGCTGGTCCTGGTCGCGCTTGGATTTCCCTATGTCGTTCCATTTTTCTATTAACCAGGAGTTCATCATGAAGAAACTGTTTGCCTCCCTTGCCCTCGCCGCCGCTGTTGCCCCGGTGTGGGCCGCTACCCAGACCGTCACGCTAGCGGTTCCCGGCATGACTTGCGCCGCCTGCCCGATCACAGTCAAGAAAGCGCTCTCCAAGGTCGAAGGCGTGAGCAAGGTCGATGTGGGCTTCGAGAAGCGCGAGGCCGTCGTCACTTTTGACGACACCAAGGCCAGCGTACAGAAGCTGACCAAGGCCACCGCAGACGCCGGCTATCCGTCCAGCGTCAAGCAGTGAGCCAGCAAGCCAACGACAACAGCGAGAGCCGCTTCATGGGACTGATGACACGCATTGCCGATAAAACCGGCGCGCTCGGCAGCGTCGTTTCCGCGATGGGCTGCGCCGCCTGCTTTCCAGCCCTCGCCAGCTTCGGCGCGGCCATCGGGCTGGGCTTCTTGAGCCAGTACGAGGGACTGTTCATCAGCCGCCTGCTGCCGCTGTTTGCCGCGCTGGCCTTCCTGGCGAACGCGCTGGGTTGGTTCAGTCATCGGCAATGGCTGCGCAGTCTGCTCGGCATGATCGGCCCGGCCATCGTGTTTGCGGCCACGGTCTGGCTGCTCGGCAACTGGTGGACGGCGAACCTGATGTACGTCGGCCTGGCCTTGATGATTGGGGTGTCGATCTGGGACTTCGTGTCGCCGGCGCATCGCCGTTGCGGACCGGACGGCTGCGAACTCCCCGCCAAGCGCTTGTGAAAGACGGCTGACCGTGCGACACGGCGGCCCACACGAATAAGGAACGATGGTATGAGCACTCTCAAAATCACCGGCATGACTTGCGACTCGTGCGCAGTGCATGTCAAGGACGCCCTGGAGAAAGTGCCCGGCGTGCAATCAGCGGATGTCTCCTACGCCAAGGGCAGCGCCAAGCTCGCCATTGAGGTCGGCACGTCACCCGACGCGCTGACGGCCGCTGTAGCTGGACTCGGTTATCGGGCCACGCTGGCCGATGCCCCCTCAGTTTCGACGCCGGGCGGATTGCTCGACAAGATGCGCGATCTGCTGGGCAGAAACGACAAGACGGGTAGCAGCGGCGCATTGCATATCGCCGTCATCGGCAGCGGCGGGGCCGCGATGGCAGCGGCGCTGAAGGCCGTCGAGCAAGGCGCACGTGTCACGCTGATCGAGCGCGGCACCATCGGCGGCACCTGCGTCAATGTCGGTTGTGTGCCGTCCAAGATCATGATCCGCGCCGCCCATATCGCCCATCTGCGCCGGGAAAGCCCGTTCGATGGCGGCATCGCCGCTACCACGCCGACCATCCAGCGCACGGCGCTGCTGGCCCAGCAGCAGGCCCGCGTCGATGAACTGCGCCACGCCAAGTACGAAGGCATCTTGGAGGGCAATCCGGCGATCACTGTGCTGCACGGCTCCGCCCGCTTTAAGGACAATCGCAACCTGATCGTGCAACTCAACGACGGCGGCGAGCGCGTGGTGGCATTCGACCGCTGCCTGATCGCCACCGGCGCGAGCCCGGCCGTGCCGCCGATTCCCGGCCTGAAAGACACTCCGTACTGGACTTCCACTGAAGCGCTGGTCAGCGAGACGATTCCTAAGCGCCTGGCCGTGATTGGCTCATCAGTGGTGGCGCTGGAGCTGGCGCAGGCGTTCGCCCGACTCGGAGCGAAGGTGACGATCCTGGCTCGCAGCACGCTGTTCTTCCGCGAAGACCCAGCTATAGGCGAAGCCGTCACGGCCGCATTCCGCATGGAGGGCATCGAGGTGAGGGAACACACCCAGGCCAGCCAGGTCGCGTATATCAATGGTGAAGGGGACGGCGAATTCGTGCTCACCACGGCGCACGGCGAACTGCGCGCCGACAAGCTGCTGGTCGCCACCGGCCGCGCGCCCAACACACGCAAGCTGGCACTGGATGCGACGGGCGTCACGCTCACCCCGCAAGGCGCTATCGTCATCGACCCCGGCATGCGTACAAGCGTGGAACACATCTACGCCGCAGGCGACTGCACCGACCAGCCGCAGTTCGTCTATGTGGCGGCAGCGGCCGGCACTCGCGCCGCGATCAACATGACCGGCGGTGACGCGGCCCTGAACCTGACCGCGATGCCGGCCGTGGTGTTCACCGACCCGCAAGTGGCGACCGTAGGCTACAGCGAGGCGGAAGCGCACCATGACGGCATCAAAACTGATAGTCGCACGCTAACGCTGGACAACGTGCCGCGCGCGCTCGCCAACTTCGACACGCGCGGCTTCATCAAACTGGTGGTTGAAGAAGGCAGCGGACGACTGATCGGCGTGCAGGCAGTGGCCCCGGAAGCGGGCGAACTGATCCAGACGGCCGCACTGGCGATTCGCAACCGGATGACGGTGCAGGAACTGGCCGACCAGTTGTTCCCCTACCTGACGATGGTCGAAGGGTTGAAGCTCGCGGCGCAGACCTTCAACAAGGATGTGAAGCAGCTTTCCTGCTGCGCCGGGTGAGGACAAGGAGGTGTGCGATGAGCGCCTACACGGTATCGCAACTGGCCCATAACGCTGGGGTGAGCGTACATATCGTGCGCGACTACCTGGTGCGCGGCTTGTTACGGCCGGTGGCCTGCACCACGGGCGGCTACGGCGTGTTCGACGATGCGGCCTTGCAACGGCTGTGCTTCGTGCGCGCGGCCTTCGAGGCGGGTATCGGCCTGGATGCCCTGGCGCGGCTGTGCCGTGCGCTCGACGCAGCGGACGGCGCACAAGCCGCAGCGCAGCTTGCCGTGCTGCGCCAGTTGGTCGAGCGGCGGCGCGCGGCGTTGGCCCATCTGGACGCGCAACTGGCCTCCATGCCAGCCGAGCGGGCGCACGAGGAGGCATTGCCGTGAACGCCCCTGACAAACTGCCGCCCGAGACGCGCCAACCCGTTTCCGGCTACCTGTGGGGTGCGCTGGCCGTGTTGACCTGCCCCTGCCATCTGCCGATTCTCGCCGCCGTGCTGGCCGGGACGACCGCCGGTGCCTTCCTTGGCGAGCATTGGGGTGTTGCCGCGCTCGCGCTGACCGGCTTGTTCGTTCTGGCCGTAACGCGGCTGCTGCGCGCCTTCCGGGGCGGATCATGACGAGTTCGCAGCCCGCCGGATGGACGGCGGCCGAGTTGGCGCAGGCGGCGGCGCGCGGACAGCTTGACCTGCATTACCAGCCGCTGGTCGATCTGCGCGATCACCGGATCGCTGGCGCGGAAGCGTTGATGCGCTGGCGGCATCCGAGGCTTGGCCTGTTGCCGCCCGGCCAGTTCCTGCCGCTGGCCGAGTCGTTCGGCCTGATGCCGGAAATAGGCGCGTGGGTGCTGGGCGAGGCCTGTCGCCAGATGCACAAGTGGCAAGGACCGGCATGGCAACCGTTCCGTCTTGCCATCAATGTGTCCGCCAGCCAGGTTGGGCCAACGTTCGACGACGAGGTAAAGCGGGTGCTGGCCGATATGGCCCTGCCCGCCGAGCTTCTGGAGATCGAACTGACCGAATCGGTCGCATTCGGCAATCCAGCCCTGTTCGCCAGTTTCGACGCCTTGCGCGCCATCGGCGTGCGCTTCGCCGCCGACGACTTCGGCACCGGCTATTCCTGCCTGCAACATCTGAAATGCTGCCCCATCACCACATTGAAAATCGACCAATCCTTTGTCGCCAGGCTCCCGGATGATGCCCGTGACCAAACTATCGTGCGGGCGGTGATCCAGCTCGCGCACGGGCTGGGCATGGATGTCATTTTCAGAAGACGACTGCACCAGTTGATTGGGCGTAATGGCTGTTGTGCAGCCAGCTCCTGACAGTTCAATATCAGAAGTGATCTGCACCAATCTCGACTATGCTCAATACTCGTGTGCACCAAAGCGAGGTGAGCATGGCGACGGACACCCCACGGATTCCAGAACAAGGCGTGGCCACTCTGCCTGATGAGGCTTGGGAGCGTGCGCGCCGTCGTGCGGAGATCATCAGTCCGTTGGCGCAGTCGGAGACGGTCGGGCACGAAGCGGCCGATATGGCGGCTCAGGCGCTGGGCTTGTCTCGGCGCCAGGTATACGTTCTGATCCGGCGTGCCCGGCAAGGCAGCGGCCTCGTGACGGATCTGGTGCCCGGCCAGTCCGGTGGAGGTAAAGGTAAGGGGCGCTTGCCGGAACCGGTCGAGCGCGTCATCCACGAGCTACTGCAAAAGCGGTTCCTGACCAAGCAGAAGCGCAGCCTAGCGGCCTTTCACCGCGAAGTCACTCAGGTGTGCAAGGCTCAAAAACTGCGAGTGCCGGCGCGCAATACCGTGGCCTTACGGATCGCTAGCCTTGACCCGCGCAAGGTCATCCGCCGGCGGGAAGGCCAGGATGCCGCTCGTGACCTACAAGGTGTGGGCGGCGAGCCTCCTGCCGTGACCGCGCCGCTGGAGCAGGTGCAGATAGACCATACGGTCATCGACCTGATCGTGGTCGATGACCGCGACCGGCAACCTATTGGCCGCCCGTACCTGACCCTCGCCATCGACGTGTTCACCCGCTGCGTGCTCGGCATGGTCGTCACGCTGGAAGCGCCGTCTGCCGTTTCGGTTGGCCTGTGCCTCGTGCATGTCGCCTGCGACAAGCGCCCTTGGCTGGAAGGACTGAACGTGGAAATGGATTGGCAGATGAGCGGCAAGCCCTTGCTGCTCTACCTAGACAACGCGGCCGAGTTCAAGAGCGAGGCCCTGCGCCGGGGTTGCGAGCAGCATGGCATCCGGCTGGACTATCGCCCGCTGGGACAGCCGCACTATGGCGGCATCGTGGAACGGATCATCGGCACGGCGATGCAGATGATTCACGACGAACTGCCGGGAACGACCTTCTCCAACCCTGACCAGCGCGGCGACTACGATTCCGAAAACAAGGCCGCCCTGACGCTGCGCGAGCTAGAGCGCTGGCTCACATTGGCGGTCGGCACCTACCACGGTTCGGTGCACAACGGCCTGCTCCAACCGCCGGCCGCGCGCTGGGCCGAGGCCGTGGCGCGTGTCGGCGTACCGGCCGTCGTCACACGCGCTACTTCGTTCCTGGTCGATTTTCTGCCGATCCTCCGGCGCACGCTGACCCGCACCGGCTTTGTCATCGACCACATCCACTACTACGCCGATGGGCACTGTTGCAAATAGTCGGTGGTGATAAACTTATCATCCCCTTTTGCTGATGGAGCTGCACATGAACCCATTCAA
>NZ_JAPDBE010000015.1:0-96865 GCF_027705025.1 Aeromonas sp. D3
CATGATGAACCCTGTTCCATGGCTCCAGATGACAAACATGATCTCATATCAGGGACTTGTTCGCACCTTCCCTAGTTCTCGAATATGGCTTTTTGCTCTGACTATTTTTAATTCCGCACCAACAAACGCTGTCATTTTAATACTCCATCATGGCTATTATTCTCATCTCGTATGTTGGGCTAAAAATCGTAGATTGGTGCTGAACGAAGTGAAGCCTAACGTTTACCGCGAAACGTATCTGAAAATTTTTTACCGATCGACCCAATCCATGTTTATTCCGCTCTGGTTGAGGTGATCATGCTCATCCGTTGGTCTTTGCTAAATAAAAATGGGACAGTCACCATTTTGGTTCTGTGGACTACTATACGGCGCTCAGAATGGTGGGTTCCCTTAATTTGATTTAAGCTCAAATTTATCTGCGTGTAATAATCTGATTTTAAACTCGGAATCACCAAGGGGTATATTCCATCGGTGTTCCATAAATCTAAGTAGCTCTAATCCTCGCTCTAAGATTTTATTCGGTGTCCAGTCTGTATTTTGAGCAACCTCATTCTCGGAAACGGAGCCGTTGTAATAACCAACACCTGTGCCATTATTGACCTTTTGAGGAAAACTATCATTTTGCAATGCCGAGTTTTTGGAGCGAGAAAGAGGTAACAAATTGCCTAATGAGTGGGTTAAATAGCGCCGTTCCTGCTCATTCAGGTGACCGAAACGCTCACACCAATAGGGATCGTCAGGAGTTTGTGGAAAGATATGCTCCAAAGTCACATGATCTTTTTTACTGGTTTTCAGTACATCCCAAGTGAGTTTACTGGCTGCCTGTTTACCTTTCTCCTTGAGCCAGTACTCATGTTCATATAGAAAGTAGCGAATACCATCCCAGTGGTAAAATCCGTTCCTGTCCAACTCGTACTTCTCTTCAATGTGAGCTAGAAATTTCTCAGAATCATAGTAGCGATCAATCCAAGCATTTATGGACTCAACTACCTCTTTAATCGATCTAACCCCAGTTAATAAATCCCGCGACATACTAAAGAACTCTGTGTCACCGGTATTAGCACGGCGCTGGCTTAGATTGAACAATGTGAAATTATAGCGTTCAGCCGCGGCCAGCAGCTTACTAATCATTTCGGGAGCTTGCTCGGATACAAATGCCGACAAGATCAGAGGCTTAAAAGACCGAAAGCTCAAACGCTCCAAGCGATCCAGCCACAGTTTCTGAGAATCGTTAAGCTGGTTGCCTTGCGTATAATATGGAACATGCATAAAGAACCAGTAGACAACAGACTGCTGAAGACTTTTCACATAGTCAGAGATCTCTTCAATCTTAAGTTCATCTTCTACTTTTTTGGAGTGAGTAATATTTCGTGCATTAAACTTCTCATCCAGTAGAAAATTGATGTAATCATCCCCTTTCTTGCGAGTATATTTGAAAAACATTGTCCAATGGTTACGTAAAAAGAGGTCGTCACTGAGGGGGATATAGGGGTTTTTACCTAGGTACTCATACATAGTTTTCCATGCATCATTAATATTAGCCCTTAGTTGCTCCCGACCATCATTGTCTTTAAATAATGTAGAAAGATAGATTAATCTATTCTTAAGCAACTCCAAACTGGTCAGTGGTTTACCCCGATTATTCATTGTTTCGAAAGTAACAAAAACATCAATCTCTTCATCAATTTCGTATAGATTAAATTTAATTTTCTGCGTTAGTTTCTTATAGATTATGGCTATCTCATCAATTGGCATTACAGCTAACCGCTCCATAAAGTAGCTTTTAGCAAAGCTGAGATTGCGTGTATAGAGTGTTTCCACAAACTGATTTGAGCTGGAATACTCACCAAAGATCTTGGTTTTCATGTATTCATCGCTGGGATTATCTTTCACATACCCAAAAATGAAACTCTGCTGCAATTTATTGTCCGCTTCAAAAAATATGAACTGCTTACGAATAGAAGCAATAGATTGATAGTTCAGTTCTGCACCGTTATCGACTGATTCAAGGATCGCTTGCAAAAGGATCATTGACGTGGTTAAACGCTGCTGACCATCCACTACATAAAATGGGCGAAACCCTATACCTTCGATTAGCCATAGGTCTTTTTCCCAGCGCTGATATAAACTGGACTTCACTGGTTCAAGAGTGATTACACCAGTATAGTGAATCCGATCAGGTTCTAGCTGAAGAATATCTTCCCAAAAGTCTTCAACTTGGTGCTCCTTCCATGCATATCCGCGCTGATAATCAGGAATACGCAATAACCGCCGTTCGAAAATATCGCTAAGGCTATTCAATTTCATACTAAAACTTCCATTTAGGATGCATAACACCCTGTTAATGAGCAAAATTTAGTTGGCTATCATCTTGAGCGAAGCGAAAAAGCCAACAGAATTTTTGCTTCTTCCCAACATATCGTATGTTGGGCTAAAAATCGTAGGTCGGTGCTGAACGAAGTGAAGCCAAACGTTTCCTGCGCAACGTATCTGCAAATTTTCTTACCGAACGACCCCATCCATGTGTATCACGCTCTGGTTGACGTGATGACGCTCGTCTGTTGGGCTTCGCTTGGCTTTGCGTTAACCTGCCAAAAACACGCTACCGCCCCTGAATTCCAGCCTCCAGTTTGCTGCTTGTTACCTGCAATATGGCAATGGTTTGGCTCATGCCTGACCCCTACGAGAGGTTGCCAAGCGGCTATGTTACCGAACGGGGCTGGGCAGGAAAGTGGAAGCGGGCAGTTTTCTGAGCAAGATCAATAAATTAATAAATAACGGACTGCGATATGACCGCCCAACCGTGACGGCCCACCAAAGCAGGGGAAATTGGAAGGGGAAACCCGGAGTGTCACCAGCTCGTTGGCGGGCATTAAAAAACCATATGGGCCTGCGGGCCCATAGGGTTTTGCGGCAATTGCCAGCGGAGTGCTATCTGGCTTGGCGTACCGGCATGGCGTTTGGGACCGCTGCTGCATGTGCATGGTGGTTTTGGGTTGTCGGTGCCGGCTTCTGGAACTGACGAACCAGCCGATCGAGGTCGCTCAACTGACTCACCAGCTGGGTGATGCCGTGCACGGCGTGCTGGCTGCCTGTGCTGGAGTCATCGGCCAGGGTCTTGATGCTGAGCACGTTGCGATTGATCTCGGCAGTCACATGAGATTGTTCCTGTACCGCCTGGGCAATCTGACCGCTGCCTGAGGCAACCTGCTGCAACATGCTGTTGATCTGCTGCAGTATGGTGCCGGTCGCCGACGCCTTCTGCTGGCAGCTCTCGGAGAGCTGGCACCCTTTCTCCATTGCCTGCTCTGCATCCCCGGCACTGGTTTGCAGCTCGGTGATCATCTTCTGGATTTCGCTGGTGGAGGCTTGGGTCTTGATGGCGAGCGAGCGGATTTCGTCGGCCACCACCGAGAATCCCCGACCCGCTTCACCGGCGCGGGCCGCTTCAATTGCCGCATTGAGCGCCAGCAGGTTGGTCTGATTGGCGATGTTGTTGATCACATCGAGGATGCCGTCGATATCGCGGCAATGGCCCACCAGTTCGCTGATCACCGTCTTTGAGGTAGTCAGCTCGCTGTTCATGCCTGCCACGGCCGCCACTGTCTCGGCAACGCTGCTGTTGCCGTTCCTGAACAGGTCGGTCGTCTCGTCCAGCAGGCTGGAGGCGTCGCTGGAGCTTTGCGATACCTCGCGGATGGACTCCGACATCTCTGTGATGGCGGTGGCCACCTGATTGGTCTCGGCCTGCTGCTGTTGCAGGTTGTCGGTGATGGATTCGGCGTTGCGCAGATCCCCCTCTGCGGCCTGCAGTATCTGAGTGCAGGTTTGCTGGGGGCGGGCCAGTACGGCATTGAACTCGGCCTGATTCATCAGCATGGCGAGCTCGATGGCGGCGATGTTGTCGACCTTGTTGGTATAGAGCAGCTGCATCAGCGGGTTGTCGAAGCGGCTGCGAGCCATCTTGTTAAGCTTGCCCAGACGGCGGGAGAGGGCATGGATAACCACAGCCGCGAGTGCCAGCGGGAGGGCTGCCAGCGTCAGTTGCCAGTTAATGCCCTGGCTGTAACCCAGGCCGAGCATGGTCGCCAGACTTAGCAACAGGCAGAGGTTGATGGTCAGGGTATGGGAGAAGGTGGGCAGTCTGAGAGCCAGTGGAACCTTGTCATTACGCAGGTCGGCATAGACGCCCTCGGCACGCTGTTTGAGCGCTTCGCTCGGCGCAGTACGTACCGATTGAAATTCGGCTATCCGTCCATTTGTGTCTTTGATCGGGGTGACAAAGGCGCTGACCCAGTAGTGGTCGCCATTCTTGCAGCGGTTCTTGACCGGCCCCATCCAGCTCTTTCCCTCCTTGATGTGGTGCCACATATCTGCAAAGGCCTGTTTGGGCATATCCGGATGGCGCACCAGATTGTGATGTTGGCCTCGTAACTCGTCAGGTGTGAATCCTGCGATGTCACAGAATTCATCGTTGGCATAGGTAATGCGACTTTCCAGATCCGTGGTGGATATCAGGTTCTGGTGGTCCGGATAGAGGCGTTCGCGCTGAGTAACGGGTTGGTTGACTCTCATGGAGCTGCTCCAGAATGGGGTTGTTAGGAAAGACGTATTGCCAGTGCAAGTGGCGCACCAAGGCGACACCTTTGGTGATAATTTTGTAAATAGAGGCTTTATCCGACCAAAATGGTCAGACTTTGCCGGGAGTCCGGATCATGGGGGGGTGATCAAGCAGATCGATTCGCATTTCGAGAACCGATTTGGGAGCAACAGGGAGAATTTCGCAAGATGGGGGGACAGGCGTGTCATGACAGGGGAGCCCGCCACGGGCTCCCCTGGATTCAGACAGTCGGTGCCGGCGAGAGGGGATCTTGTTCGGGCGGCGGGGGCAGCGTCATGGTCTCTATCTGCAGCCCCTGCACCAGCACGGTTTTCAAGTCCTGCAGATACTCCTCCAGCGGTGACTCTTGCAGCAGATGGGCGAGTTCATTGCCCACAGGCGTCAGGCGGTAGTAAAGCAGGGTGATGTTGGCCTGCTTGCGTTGCAGGCGCCAGTGCTGGTTGCCGAAGGCCAGCTCGACCCCATCGGCGGGCAGCGGACCGGATTCCAGCTCCCCTCTGTGCAGCAAGCCCAGTTCGAACAGTTGCAACATGGCGTTGTAGGGGAGCCGGTATTTGCCAAGGCCAAGACGGGTCACCTTGGCGCGGGTGAGCAGGCTGGCACCCTTGTGCAGCCCCAGCAGCAGACGCTGTTCATCGCTGCCCGCATAGTGGCAGGAGAGGGCGCAGACCCGCTGAAACAGCATGGCTTCGCGCTGGGTCATCTCTTTGAGGGTGGTCAGGGCGCGGATGGAGAAGCGGCCGGGAGTGGCGACCTCGATGGCGAAGATGCGGCCCCACAGCTGCTGCATGGGCACCATGCTGATGTCTTCCGCCAGTTGCAGGAAGCGGGTCAGCCAGTCGCTGTCCATCTCGCCGCCGGCAGCCGTCTCCTCACAGTGACGGGAGGCCATCACCATGATGGCTTCCAGGTTGCGCTGGCGAGCGGCCTGATCCGCCAGATGGCGAAAGGTGGCGCGTTGCTCGAAGGTGCTGTCGCTGTTGCGAGTGAGCATGCCATCGATGCCGCGGCTGCGGGCCAGGCGCAGGGTCTGCTCCTGGCTGCTCAGGATGGCACTCTCTTTCTTGGGCGGGGGCAGGTCAGCCATGCTGGCTCCGTGATCGCAAGGTTTGGCCTTGAATGTTACTCCAACCGGCATGGCGGGCAATCCCTCAGGCAGGGACTATGTCTGGATTTTTGCCCGTTACGGGACAAAAAATGGCCTCCGAATGGAGGCCATCTCGTGGCTGGCGTTATTGCAGGGCCGGGGCGTGCGTCATGGTGGCCAGTGCCCGAACACCTTTCATGGCCAGGATCACTCTTCGTAGACGCTGACCTCGACCCCTTCCATGGAGTAGGAGGCAGTCGCCATTTCATGGCTTGAACTGATGGTGCGCATCTTGCCCTTCACCCAGATGGCGTCCCAGAGATCATCCACGGGGGCGCCCTTGGGATAGCTCACATAGATCACCTGATTGGTCGGGGGTGGCGGCACATGGATACAGGCGCCGAAGTAGGGCACCAGCAGGAAGGCGGTGATCTTCTTGGCATCTCCCTCCAGCGGTACCACGAACCCCGGAATGCGCACGTCCTGCTGATCCAGCTTCTGATTGACGCCCCCCACGGGTTGAGGAACCGACATGGGATCTTCATGGTTGACCTGGGGCGGCGGCAGCAGCCTTTCCCCTTCCGGGATCAGCACATCCCAGTCGATGGTCTTGTAATCAGCGGCCACCGCCGGCAGTACCAGCAGGCTGGCCAGCAGCGCCATTATTTTCCACTTCATCATCTGTCCTTCTGTTTGTCGCTCACTAGACCCGGATGCTCATGCCATCGCTCAGGCTGTAACGGTAGGCACGGGCCGCCGGCAGCAGGCCTATCACCATACCAGCCAGCCACACCAGCCCCAGCAGTTGCCATTCATAGGCGCTGGGCAGCCCCAGGCTCAATTGCAGGCCATAGTGGCTGAGCAACCAGGGAGTGGCAAGCCCTTGCCCCAGATAGAGCGCGGCTACCCCGACGGCTATGCCCGCTGTGGTGAGGGCCATCGCCTCCAGCGCCAGCAGCAGGAAGAGGTGGGCCGGACCCGCGCCGAGGGATCTCAATATGGCCAGCTCGCGCCGCCGCTCGTTGAGCCCCGCCAGCAGTGTGGTCAGCATGCCGATGAGGCCCGCCACCACCACAAATCCGGCGATCACCGAGAGCGCGGTTTCTGCCACGCTCATCAGGCTCCACAACTCCTGCAGGGCCGCCCCCGGCAGGATCGCCATCAGTGGCTCGCCTCTGTAGGTGTTGACGCTGCGCTGGAGCTGGAACGCCAGGATGCGATTGCTCAGCCCCACCATGAAGGCGGTAATGGTCTTAGGTGTCAGATCCTGCGCCAGTGCCTGCTCGGCGGTCACGTTCTTGCTGTGACGACCCGTATCCCAGCCGAGGTGGATTGCCTCGATACCGGCCAGCGGCACATGAATGGTGCGATCGATGGGGGTGCCGGTCGGTGCCAGTATTCCCACCACTTTGAACGGCAGGTTGTCATGCTGGCTGAAGGAGGTATTGCCGGCGCCGTGGGCGATGATGATGGATTGATCCAGCCGGTAGCCCAGCTTCTCTGCCACCTGGGCGCCGAGCACCGCCTCGAATGGCGTGTCGAACGGCCGCCCCTCCCGCAGTTGCAGCGACTGCTGCTGGCCGTACTTCAGATGAGTGAAGTAGTCGCCATTGGTACCAAGTACCCGAAATCCCTTGTGGGAATCACCGAGGGAGAGGGGAATGGTCCAGGCCACGCCGGGTTTCTGCTTGATGGCTTGATAGGCATCCCAGCCTACGTTGTTGGTGGGATTGCCGATGCGAAATACCGAGTAGAGCAGCAGGTTGACCTGGCCGGAGCGGGCGCCGACGATAAGGTCTGTGCCCGATACCGTATTGGAAAAGCTCTCGCGGGCCTGGGTGCGAACCCGCTCCACCCCGAGCAGCAGGGTGACGCTGATGGCCACGGCCAGCAGGGTCAGCCCGGCGGTGAGACGACGGGCCCAGAGACTTTGCAGGGCAAGTTTCAGCACGATAGCCTCCGGTTTTGTTGTTGCGATGCATCCGCGCATGCGGACCTGGCCGGACGGGTGCCGTGGTGATGAATGGTCAGCATATGGCCCTCCGGTTGAGCTGTTGCAGGTTTTCAACCCTCGGGAAGAGAGGTTCGAGGTAGGGATCGTGACTGACGAAGATGAGGGTCGACCCCTGCTTGTCACACTCTTCGAACAAGAGCTTGATAAAGGCGGCCCGGTTGTCGGTATCCAGGGCCGAGGTGGGTTCATCGGCGATCACCAGCGGCGGCGAACCGATCAGCGCCCGTGCGGCGGCTACCCGCTGCTGCTGGCCGATACTGAGGGCGTGAACGGGACGATGCAGTGCCTCGGCCGGCAGTTGCAGCTCTCCCAGCAGGCGGCGCGCCTCCTGTTCGGGGCTCCCCTGCAGACGAGCCCGTTTGGTGGGCGAAAAGGTGAGGGCGGCGGTGACGTTGTCCAGCACGGATAAAAACGGCAGCAGATTGAATTGCTGGAAGATATAACCCAGATTGGCCGCCCGGAAGTGGTCACGGGCACGGCCGGATAGCTGGGCCAATGGTTGGCCCAGCACCTCCAGGGTGCCGTGGTTGGCGCTCTGGATCCCGGCCAGCAACCCGAGCAGGGTCGATTTGCCGGAGCCCGATGGGCCCTTGATAAAGACCCGTTCACCTTCGCTGATGGTGAGGGCGGGCAGATCGAGTACAGCATCGCCACCTGGCCAGGCAAAGGCCAGATCGCGGATCTCAACCACGGCTTTTTTCATGGCGTTACCAGCTCAGCTTGTTGGCGGACGGGGTCAGCTCGGCTGCGGTTTGACCGCCGGGCAGGATCCCCTGCACGCTCAGCTTCTCAAGGCTTGGATAGACGCTGAACAGGGTCGCCTCAAGGCTGGTGAGTTTGGCCGGCGTGGCGCAGGTGTAGGTGTACATGGCGCCCATATCGGCGTGACCTGCTTCGTCATGACCATGGTGGTCTTCATGTTTGTCGCTGGCAGCCTTGTCATGGTCATGGTCATGGTCATGGTCATGGTCATGGTCATGGTCGTGATCTTCTTTGGCCGCCCGCAACTCCTGGTGAGTCAAGGTGCAGCCAGCTGCCGGGTCTAAACGGAACAGAGCATCCGGCTGCTTGAGCTGAGCCATGGCCTTGGCGTATTGCGCCTTGTCCGCATCGCTCTTGGCTGCGTGCTCGAACCCGACCAGATCGGCGCCGGGTGCCTGCAACTCTATCATCAGCTGGTTGCCATCGAGCACCAGATTGAGGTGAGCGTGACCGTGCTCGTGGGCACCGTGGCCGTGGCTTTCATGTTCGTCGTGGTTTGCTTGCACGCCAAAGGCGGCGGCTGCCAGTAATAAGGTGACTGCTTTCATCGTTAATCCTTGCGAAACAATTAATAAGAGGAATGTTCAGAGGGAAAAGTGATGAGGGGTGGAGGCGCGCGGATGCGGCAATGACCTGTGGTTCTGTACTGCGGGGTAGGGAAAGCGATGGGGGCGAGATGACCTGCGACAAAGAGTGGCAGTGGGACTGGCAGTGTCGGCGTCAGAGCAAGCTTGCCATCCAGATGGAGGGCGCAGAGAAGGCAGCTGTGATTGTGGTCCGGCAGGTCCGCTTCCAGCGGGTGTTGTGCCAGCGCCGGTTGTATCCACAACCAGCCCAGCAGCAACAACCCGATTTTCAGCTTGGAACGACCCATAGACCCTTATGAAAGGGCGCCGTCAGCGCCCCTTCTCTCTGATTCAGAGATGGGACTGGATGAGCCCCATCACGGTAGCAATATTGGTGGCATCGAGCTGGCCGTCTTTGGCGAACAGCACCTTGCCCTCTTTATCCAGCAGTATGATGGCCGAACTTTCCGGCGCGAGATCCCAGGCGTTGCGAGCCATGCCTTTGGCATCCAGTACCATGGCGGACCAGGGGAACTCTTTCTTGCTGTCTTCGGCACTGCTCTTCACAAAGCCGGAAGTACCCCAGATGGCGTCATTGCTGTTGATGATGGTGACGGTCTGGTACTTGTCGTGGGGTAGCTTGGCCGCTTTGATCGCCTCGATCATGGGGGCATTCAGTTCCTTGGCACTGGAGCGACCCGCTATGTGCTGGATCAGAAAAACTTTGCCAGTCAGTACCTTGCTTTGCCAGGGTTGGTAGCTGACCTCTTTCTCTTTCAGCACCAGTTCACCCTTGTCGCTGATATTGACCAGCGGCACCTGGGCAGACTCCTTGATGTTGTGAGCCATGGCCAGGGTCGGCAGCAGCGCCAGAGTAAGTACGAGATGTTTCATCCTGATGACACTCCTTTTGTTATGTTATAACGATTTTTCACTTGAGGGAATGGGGCAGAACTCATCCTAAACTGATCGGATCTGTTTAAAAAGTGTTAAATAAACTCGCAAGAACATCGAAGGTGCCGCCCGTCAGCGCTGAGCTCGGCTGACAAAGGCGGTAAGGATGGCACGCAGTCGATAAAAATCAATTGGTTATCAACTGGTTTGATGAGTGTTGAACCTAGTACAAGGGTTCGCTGACCAGCGGGATCTTGGCCATGGTCATCTGCTCGGCCAGCAGGGGCGAACCTGTCAGCAAGACGTGGCGCTGATTGCCGATCACCACCGTATCCCCTTTCAATCCACTGTCGGCCGTGATGGCCAGCCAGGCTGGCGAGACGCTGCCGATGCTGATATTCGGGTAGATGATGCTGAGCATGTATTGCGGTGCCAGCTCTGCCAGCAGGCTTGCCATCAGCAGTGCCTTCTCATCGCTGTCTGCCTTGTTGTTCTGCAATGCCTGCAGGGGCGGGGCGAAGTGATCCATCTGTTCCGGTGGCGTGGGTATCCCGCTCAGCCACTCCTGCAACAGGCCGACGCTGGTAGCCAGATCCTTGGCGGAAAATTGTTTTGCCAGGGGTTTGAGATCCCCCTTGAACTGGTAGAACAACTGGGAGTAATTGGGGCGCACGCAGGGCAGCTTGCGGTTGGATGGGTGAACGCAGGGCACGACCCGCATCTGGTAGAAGGCGTCGTCCTGATATTGCTGGTAAGCCTGCCAGAACAGGGTCGACTCCATGCTGTCGTCGCGCAGGGTGAAGGCCTGCTCCAGATTGCGAAACTTGGTGGCGGTCTCGGGACTGTTCTGATTGATGAGATTAATGCTGTTGTAAAGGCGGGGGCTTATGTAGGAGTAGAGTGTCTCCAGCGGATAGTTGAGGGCGGCATCGAGCAGGGTCATTTCGTGGCGGCTGACCGACATGATGCGTTCGTTGGTATTCAGTTGCAGTCGCTTCTGTTGCCCGTCGGCAGATTGCCACTGCCAGCTCAGGTTGACCTCGCTTGCCCCGACCGTCGATGCGACCACTAGACTCAACAACAGACCTTGTGCCAGTTTCATGATGGTGCATCCTGCTCGGGGTGATACTAAACAACTAGGTGAGCCGACCGGATTTGGATTGGTTTAGTTTTTGTGATCTGGGTAACAGTCTGATAAGGCTTTAAATTTAATTCTCGAAATAAGTCATACAGGAAACTGCCATGAAGCGAATTCCCATACTCTTGCTGCTGTTGGCCGCCTTGCCTGCGGCGGCGGGCCAAGTGATCGTCAACAAGGGCATGTCCATTGAGGACACATTCGCGCTGCGAGACAAGCTGGCGCGGGAGCATGAATGGCAGGAGTGGCTGCGTTTCCAGCAGGCCATCAAGTGGCTGGAAGTATTGCCGGTCAATTGTGAGTTGATGAGTCAACCGGGCGGTGGTTATCGCTGTGGCAGCAACCATTACCGGCCCTATCAGCAGGATGGACGGGAGATTTACATCCAGGGCGATCCAGCCGGTGTGACGCCGGGTCAGCCTCCGTCGCATCCAATGAAGAAGGCGCCCTGAGGCCAGTGCCGTTCAGTCAAGACTGGGCAGATATTCTGCTTTATCTGAACGGCATCAAGGCATCGATGGCGGTGCCGTCATACCTCTTCAATGCTCGTGTTGCTATCTCTCGGCCAAGGGATATCACCTCAACCATTTCCACCTCTTGTTCAACCTATAAATGAAGCAAAGGCGCTATTGGCGCTTTGGCGCCTGACCTCTTTGGGGTGACTGGAGACGCCCTTGTTTGGGGCTGCATCATGGCTCTGGCTCGGGTTACACTGTGCCATCGTTGGGCGCAGAAAAAGCAAGATGAGCGACCCTGAGGAGGCCGGACAAGCGGCGTCCTCACGGCAGTATCCTTGGCCATGGCAGGAGACAGGATGAGCAAGAAATCGTTGGATTGGGGTATCGATCTCGGTGGTACCAAGTGCGAGTGTGTGGTGCTGGATGGCGACGAGGTGCTGCTGCGTCATCGCATCCCCACTGAGCGTCAGGGCGGTTATCAGCATATGATCGGCCAGATCGCGAAACTGGTAGCGGAGTGCGCGGTCAAACTGGGTCAGCGCCCAACCATCATAGGCATGGGCACGCCCGGCGCACGTGATCCCCAGACAGGGGTGATGAAGAACTGCAATACCACCGAGCTCAACGGCAAGCCGTTCAAGGAAGATCTGGAACGCAGGCTCGGTGTTCCCGTGCTCATCGCCAACGACGCCAACTGCTTCGCCCTGGCGGAAACCCATCTCGGTGCGGTGCGCCAGCACCATCCCGATGCGAAGGTGGTGTTCGGCATCATAATGGGCACCGGTGTTGGCTCCGGTATCGTCATCAATGGCAGTATCTTGAATGGCCACCACGGCATCGCCGGTGAGTGGGGCCACAATGTGCTCTCCCCCGATGGGCCCGAGTGCTACTGTGGCAAGCGTGGCTGCGTCGAGACCCTCATCAGCGGCCCGGCGCTGGAGGCCTGGTATCAGGCCAAGACCAAGCGTCATCTGTCGCTGGCCCAGATTGCGGCGGCGACGGCTTATGATCATGTGGCCAAACTCACTATCGATCGTTTGCACTTGCTGTTCGGTCAGGCGCTGGCCAACGTGGTCAATATTCTCGATCCGGATGTCATCGTCATCGGTGGTGGCGTCGGCAATGTGCAGAGCCTCTACAGCGCAGGGCGCCAGACAATTTTGCCATTCCTCTTTAATCCCCGCTTCGCTACCCCCATTATTGCTCCAGCCCTGGGAGACAGCGCCGGTGTGTTCGGGGCCGCACTGCTGGCCCGTGGCGTATTCCATGACGCCCTGCTGTCGTGAATCATCCATCCGTTCGTCCCTTTGTCGCAGGTAAGGACACACTTTTTTCATGATCAAGATTGCCATCAATGGGTACGGGCGGATCGGCCGCAACGTGCTACGTGCTCTTTATGAAAGCGGGCGCGACAAGAACATCAAGATAGTTGCCATCAACGAGCTGGCGGCGCCTGAAGCCATGGTGCACCTCACTCGTTTTGACACCAGCCACGGTCGTTTCCGCTATCCGGTACAACTGGCGGGTCACAGCATGCTGGTGGGGGAGGATCTCATTTCCCTGTTTGCCGAGCAGGATCCCGCCAATCTGCCCTGGCGGGCGCTGGGGGTGGACGTGGTGCTCGATTGCACCGGTGTATTCGGCTCGCGGGCCGACGCCGAACTGCATCTGGGCGCGGGGGCGGGCAAGGTGCTCTTCTCCCATCCGGCGGATGCGGATGTGGATGCCACCATCGTCTACGGAGTGAACCATCAGGTGCTGACGGGAAGAGAGCGGATCGTCTCCAACGCTTCCTGCACCACCAATTGCGTGGTGCCCGTCATCGAAACATTGCATCGAGAATTCGAGATAAATTGTGGTACTATTACGACAATTCATTCGGCCATGCATGATCAGCAAGTCATCGATGCCTACCACAGCGACTTGCGTCGAACCCGTGCTGCCAGCCAGTCCATCATTCCGGTGGATACCAAGCTGGCAAAGGGGTTGGAGCGAATCCTCCCCCACTTCGCCGGCAAGTTCGAGGCGATCGCGGTACGGGTGCCGACCATCAACGTAACGGCAATGGATCTCAGTATTACTGTTCGTAAAAAAGTGACGGTTACTGACGTAAATCAAGCCCTGCAACGGGCATCCAGAGGTACATTAAGCGGTATTCTGGATTACACGGAGGAGCCATTGGTCTCCGTAGACTTCAATCATGATGCACACTCCTGCATCATCGATGGTACCCAGACACGGGTAAGCGATGCCAACCTCGTCAAGATGTTGATGTGGTGCGATAACGAATGGGGCTTCGCCAACCGTATGCTGGATACCACCCGGGCCATGATGGCCGCAGGCTGAGAGCCTGAACGGGCGCAAGGTTACTGTTTTTAACATTACCTGAAAATATAGAGGACTGAATATGTCTGTTATCAAGATGACCGACCTGGATCTGGCGGGTAAACGCGTTCTGATCCGTGCTGACCTGAACGTACCGGTAAAAGACGGCAAGGTCACTTCCGACGCACGTATCGTGGCGACGCTGCCGACCATCAAGCTGGCTCTGGAAAAGGGCGCCAAGCTGATGATCACCTCCCACCTGGGTCGCCCGACCGAGGGTGAATACAACGAAGAGTTCTCCCTGGCTCCGGTTGTCAACTATCTGAAAGACGCTCTGTCCTGCCCGGTCCGCCTGGCCAAGGATTACCTGGATGGCGTAGAAGTCGCTGCCGGTGAGCTGGTCGTGCTGGAAAACTGCCGTTTCAACAAAGGCGAGAAGAAGAACACCGAAGAGCTGGCCAAAAAATACGCCGCCCTGTGTGACGTCTTTGTAATGGATGCGTTCGGTACTGCTCACCGCGCCGAAGGTTCTACCTACGGTGTGGCTCAATTTGCCCCGATCGCCTGTGCAGGCCCGCTGCTGGCCGGTGAACTGGAAGCCCTGGGCAAAGCCATGCTCAAGCCCGAGCGCCCCATGGTTGCCATCGTTGGCGGTTCCAAGGTCTCCACCAAGCTGACCGTGCTGGAATCCCTCTCCAAGATCGCTGATCAGCTGGTGGTCGGTGGTGGCATCGCCAACACCTTCATCGCTGCTGCCGGTCACAACGTCGGCAAGTCCCTGTGTGAACACGACCTGCTCGACACCGCCAAGAAACTGGCTGCCGAGACCAACATTCCGGTCACCACAGACGTGGTCGTGGGTACCGAGTTCTCAGAAAGCACTCCGGCCACCATCAAGTCCGTCTCTGACGTGACCGACGGCGACATGATCTTCGACATCGGCCCTGACTCTGCCAAGGCCCTGGCCGACATCATCATGAACGCCAAGACTATTCTGTGGAACGGCCCGGTCGGCGTGTTCGAGTTCGACCAGTTCTCCGCAGGCACCAAGGTGATCGCCGAAGCCATCGCTGCTTCTCCGGCCTTCTCCATCGCTGGCGGTGGTGACACCCTGGCTGCCATCGACAAGTTCGGCATCGCCGACAAAGTCTCCTACATCTCCACTGGCGGCGGCGCCTTCCTGGAGTTTGTAGAAGGCAAGGTACTGCCGGCTGTTGCGATGCTGGAACAGCGCGCCAAAGCCTAATTGACCCGGGACGGGGGGCAAAAGCCTCCCGTTTCGTTTATCATGTGGCCGCTGTGCCGGTTCATGATGAACCCCCCATTTTTTATTAACGGCATACGAGAACAGGACGATTAAACATGTCTAAGAAAATTTTCGACTTCGTAAAACCCGGCGTGATCACTGGTGATGACGTTCAGAAAGTGTTCGCCATCGCCAAAGAGAACGGCTTCGCTCTGCCAGCTGTAAACTGCGTTGGTACCGACTCCGTCAACGCCGTACTGGAAGCTGCTGCCAAGGTCAAAGCGCCGGTTATCGTTCAGTTCTCCAACGGTGGTGCCGTGTTCACCGCCGGCAAGGGTCTGAAGCTGGAAGGCCAGCAAGCCGCCATCATCGGTGCCATCTCTGGTGCCAAGCATGTTCACGCCGTTGCCGAAGCCTACGGTGTACCTGTCATCCTGCACACCGACCACGCTGCCAAGAAGCTGCTGCCGTGGATCGACGGTCTGCTGGAAGCGGGCGAGAAGCACTTTGCTGAAACCGGCAAGCCGCTGTTCTCCTCCCACATGCTGGATCTGTCCGAAGAGTCTCTGGAAGAGAACATCGACATCTGCTGCGAGTACCTGACCCGCATGGCCAAGATGAACATGACTCTGGAGCTGGAACTGGGTTGCACCGGTGGCGAAGAAGACGGTGTGGACAACAGCCACATGGATCAATCCGCTCTGTACACCCAGCCGGAAGACGTGGCTTACGCCTATGAGCGTCTGTCCAAGATCAGCCCGCGTTTCACCATCGCTGCCTCCTTCGGCAACGTGCACGGCGTATACAAGCCGGGTAACGTCAAGCTGACCCCGTCCATCCTGGACGCTTCCCAGAAATTCGTTTCCGAGAAGTTTGGTCTGCCTGCCAAGTCTCTGGACTTCGTATTCCACGGTGGTTCAGGTTCCACTCTGGAAGAGATCCGCGAGTCCATCTCCTACGGTGTAGTGAAGATGAACATCGACACCGACACCCAGTGGGCAACTTGGGAAGGTCTGCTGCACTTCTACAAGACCAACGAAGCTTACCTGCAAGGTCAGCTGGGCAACCCGGAAGGCGCTGACAAGCCGAACAAGAAGTTCTACGATCCGCGCGTATGGCTGCGTGCCGGTCAGACTTCCATGATCGCCCGTCTGGAGAAAGCCTTCTCCGACCTGAACGCCATCAACGTACTGTAATTCGTTACCGTATCTTGATTGCATGCAAAGGCGCCCTTCGGGGCGCCTTTTGTATTTGTGGGTTGCGGTCATCAGCCCCACGGCGTGACCGAAGCAAAAGGTATCCCCCGGGATGCCTTTTGCATTTCTGTGATCCTCATGGACTGGATTGGTAGCGGGGGGCTGGGTATTATCGATGATAGGTCGTTTATTTTAGTAAACACATGGTCACCAAGGCGGGATGCTGAGTATGCAGGCAGGAAAGTTCAACGGATATCAGGAACATGTGGCCTCCTATTATGCGGCCACCCGCAACGACAATCAGCAGTGGCCAGAACTTGGCGGTGAGCTGAATGTCGATGTCTGCATCATTGGTGGCGGCTTTACCGGCCTCAATACCGCCATCAACCTGGCACAGGCGGGCTACAAGGTGGCCCTGCTGGAGGCAAACCGCATCGGCTGGGGGGCGTCCGGTCGCAACGGCGGCCAACTCATTCGTGGCATAGGCCACGATACCGGGCAGTTCGCCCGCTGTATCGGCGAGCAGGGAGTACGGGAGCTGGATCTGATGGGGTTGGAGGCGGTACAGCTGGTGCGAGAGCGCATCGAGCACTTCAACATCGACTGCGATCTCACCTGGGGTTACTGCGACCTCGCTACCCGTCAGCGCCATCTTGCCGGATTTGAGGAAGAGGCGGCACATCTGGCCAGCCTGGGTTATCAGCACGAGATCAAGTTGGTGCCACGGGAGGAGATCCACTCAGTGGTGGGGTCGGATCGCTATATCGGCGGCATGATCGACATGGGCTCGGGTCACCTGCATCCCCTCAATCTGGCACTGGGTGAAGCGCGCGCCGCCGCCAGCCTGGGTGTTGCTCTGTTCGAGCACTCCCGAGTGGCCCATATCGACTATGGCAAGCGGGTGCAGATCACCACGGCCCGTGGCCGGGTGAGTGCCGATTATCTGGTGATAGGTTGCAACGCCTACCTCAATGATCTCAATCCCGAACTGGGGGGCAGGGTGCTACCGGCGGGCTCTTACATTCTCGCCACTGAGGTGCTGGAGAAGCGGCTGCGCCAGCGCTTGTTGCCGCAGAATATGGCGGTGTGCGATCAGAACGTGGCGCTCGACTACTATCGCCTCTCCGCCGATGGTCGCCTGTTGTTTGGTGGTGCCTGCAACTACTCGGGAAGGGACCCGCGAGACATCAAGGCTTTCATGTTGCCCAAGCTGCTGAGAGTCTTTCCCGAGTTGGCGGGGACGGCCATCGAGTTTCAGTGGGGCGGCATGATAGGGATAGGGGCCAATCGCTTGCCGCAGATCGGCCGCTTGCAGGCTCATCCCAACGTCTTCTATGCCCAGGCCTATTCCGGTCATGGCCTCAACGCCACGCACATGGCGGCCAAGCTGGTGGCAGAAGCGATCCGCGGCGAGAGCCGGGGCTTCGATCTGTTCAGTAGCGTGCCCCATATGACCTTCCCCGGTGGCCCGGCGTTGCGCTCCCCCCTGCTGGCGCTCGGCATGCTGTGGCACCGGATGAAGGATCTGTTGTAAAGGGCGAGCGCAAGCAGCCCGAAGGGGGCGGGTGGGGAGGCGTTATTGAGCAGGTTCGGCCAGACGCCAGCCCTGTTCGGTTTTCATCATCCAGACGTCGGTTTCTTGCTGCAGCACCTGACCGGCCTCGAATTCGCCATATTTGCGCTCCAGCTCCATCAGTCCCATCTCTTGCTGGAAGGGACCAACCCTGTCATAGACCAGGTCCTCGTCGTGCAGTACCTGCAACTGATCCAGCCCCAGCTTGAAATGGAGCTGGTAGCTCACCTTGATCAGATAGACGCCCTCCATCCGCTCTTCTTTACCGAGAATGGCGAAGTCACTGATCTCGAACAGATTGTCGTCTGTGTCAGACTGGAGTTTGGCGGTGACCTGATGCTGGATTGCCTCTTCACCGGGTCCTGCGTAACAACCATATAGCCAGAGGGCCAGCAGGGGGATGAACCACTTTTTCATCAAAACTCCGGACAAGTGCAAAACGGGAGGGCAGATTGTGCCACGCCAACGTGCGGTGGCAAACCTCGGCTCACGGTTCCAGAGTGCGTTCCAGCACTATGGCCTCGGCCCGATAGACAGCTAGCTCGCGGCGATAGCACTCGGTGAACCCTCTGCGCAGCCAAAAGGATAAGGCGGCCTCATTGCTGGCAATCACCGACAGGCGCAGCCGGGTTGCCCCCCAGGTGCGCGCCATCATGCAGGCGTGGAGATAAAACGCCTGACCCCGGCCGTTACCTTGCCAGGGTTCGCCCACCAGCAACAGACCCAGATAAGCGGTGGCAGGATCGGGATAGCCGCGCAGCAGATCGGCCACTGCGGTGAGTTCCCCATCTTCCCAGCGACCGATGAGATGTTTGTCAGAGAGCGACAGGTTGGGCGGACATGCCACTAGCGCTTCCTCCGCAGCTCGCGCGGAGAGGGGCTCATGACTCACGGCCGCCTGATAGGCAGGGGCAAGTTCGAACAGACGCTGCAAGGCTGGACCATCGGTTGCCAGCAGCCGACGCAACTCAGTTTGCATCGCGCACCCTATCGAGGTGTCCGGCAAATGCTTCCGGCCCCATAAAGCCGGTCACCCGCTGGCCACTCACTTCCTGGCCGGCACTGTCGAAGAAGATCAGGGTCGGCAGCCCCAGCACGTTCAGGCCGTTGAGCAGCTCCACATCGGCATCGTCGTTGGCGGTGACGTCCGCTTGCAGCAGTACCATGTCATCGAAGCGCGCTCGCACATCGGGATCGCTGAAGGTCTTGTGCTCGAACTCCTTGCAGGCCACGCACCAGTCGGCGTAGAGGTCCAGCAGCACAGGTTTGCCGCGGGCGGCGGCGAGTTGCGTCTTGAGGTCATCCAGAGTCTTGATGCGGATAAATTGGGGCGCCTGTGTCTCGGCGCTGGCTTTGACGCCGGGCACGGGCAGCAGCAGATCCTTGCTTATTACCACCAGGCTCATCATCGCCAGCAACAACACGAAGCCGCCGAGACTCTTGCCGATCGAGTGGGCGCGATGCTGGTTGTGGTGATAGAGGTAGCCGCACAGCAGCAGCCCCCAGCCGAGCCAGGCAAGGGTAGCCATCTGATCGCTCCACAGCCGTGACAGCAACAGTATGGGCACCGCCAGCAGCGCAAAACCAAAGAGTTGCTTGATCACGTCCATCCAGGCGCCCGCTCTGGGCAGCAACTTGCCCCCTGAGGTGCCGAGCAGCAGCAACGGCAGTCCCATCCCGAGCGACAGGGCATAGAGGGCCGCACCGCCGAGCCAGAGATCGCCGCTTTGAGCCACGTAAATCAGGGCGCCGGAGAGCGGTGCCGTGGTGCAGGGGGAACAAACCAGGCCTGAGATCATCCCCATGATGCCGACCCCGAGTACAGAGCCTCCCTGCTGGCGGTTGGAGAGGCCGCTCAAGCGGGTTTGCAGGCTGCTCGGCAGTTGCAGGGTGTAGAGCCCGAACATGGAGAGCGCCAGCAGCACGAACATGACGGAGAGCCCGATCAGCACATAGGGGTGCTGCAGCGCCGCCTGGAATTTCAAGCCCGCCGACGCCACCACCAGCCCGAGCAGGGTGTAGGTCACCGCCATCCCCTGCACATAGACGAAGGAGAGCAGGAAGGCGCGGCGGGTGGAGAGCCTATGACCCGCTCCAGCTATGATGCCGGTCAAAATGGGGTACATGGGGAAGACGCAGGGGGTGAAGGCGAGCCCCAGTCCCAGCGTGAAGAAGGCGGCGATGCTGAGCCAGAAGCCCTGGCTGCCGAGGGCCGCGGCCAGTTGATCCTGCTGACTGCTGGCTGGGGCGCGGGTCATGTCATCGGTGGCGGCCGGATCTGTATCGTTAGCGACGACAGGCTGCACAGCAATCTGCTTGTCGGTGGGCGGGTAGCAGAGGCCGTCGGTACAGCCCTGATAGCTGACGGTGAGGCTGGCCTGCTGGCCCGCCTCGGTCAGGGTGACGGGGATCTGCACCTCCCGGTAGTAGACCCGGGTCTTGCCGAAGAAGTCATCCTCATGCTCTGCCCCGGCGGGCAAGACGGGCTCATTGAAGGCGAGGTTCTCGCCCTTGAAGCGGAAGCTGTGGCGGTAGAGGTAGTAATCATCGGCGATGCGCAGGGTCAGCAACAGCTGGTTGCCTTGCTGTTCACTCTCGAGCACGAAGGCGTCGTCGACTTTCAGAAACTTGGGCTGGGCGTTGGCCTCGATGCCAAGAGCGCTCAGCAGACTGTCACTGCTGGCCTGAACCGGCGTCACACTCAGGGTGGACAGCAGCAGGGCGAAGAGCACAAGCAGGGGGGAGAGCAGGCGAGACAGTGTCATGAGGTTTCCTGTGTTAACCAGTCGAGATAGGTCTGATGGCCCTGGCTTGTCGGGAGTGCCAGGATCTCCGGCACCTCATAGGGGTGATGGTTGAGGATGCATAGGCGCAAGAGTTCGAACAGCGAGGCCCGCGACTTGATGATGAGCTGGATCTCCCGTGCCCGTTCGATCTGCCCCTGCCAGCGATAGACGGAGGTGAGGCCGGGCAGCTGATTGATGCAGGCCGCCAGCCGCTGGTTCAGCAGTTGTTCGCTGATGAGGTCGGCGCTCGCCTCATCCGGGCAGGTGCAAAGCACCAGAATGGCATCTGTCATGGTGAAATTTCTCGTCCGTTCGAGGCGGCACGGCGCCTTTAAACCAGCGGCTACTATACCTAGCGATGGGGTAAATAGCATCTGACGGGCTTTATCGGCTCGACATGAAAATAAGTGGGGGGCATGAGATAGACGCTGTCAAAGGGACAAGGCAGAATGAGCGGGCTTGTTCCCATTCGACGTAAGGAAATGTATGACCCAACAGAATGAGCAGCAGAGAAACCGCATGTTGAGCCTGTTGCGCGAAGGTGAGCGCCGTATGTTGGTGCAACTGGCCGGTCTGCTGCGTACCAGTGCCGATGAAATCAATGCCGAGCTGGAAAAAGAGGAGCTGCTGGCTACCCTGGAGCAACCCGTCACGGTGGAGTATCTCAACGGCGTGGTGCAACACCATCTGTTCGAGCGTCTGCACAAGGGTGACATGGTGGCGGCCCAGCGCCTGCTGAACCAGTACCAGAGCGACCTCGAGGCCATGCTGACCCAGGAGTCGGCCGAGGTGGATGCCCCGACCGAAGAGCTGAAGGCGCAAGCCTGAACGCTGCGGCAGGCCTTGCGGGCTTGTCTTCCTCCAGCACCATCATGCCAGTTGCATGATGGTGCCTAGTGTTCCCCGCTTTATTTTCCTGCCGTTTAGCCCAGTGCGTTCTGCTGTACCTGGCCCGGTATCGGGAAGACCTTGTCATAGCTCCAGTTGTAGATGAAGGCATAGACCAGGTAGAACAGCACGAAGCCCAGATCCAGCACCAGCGCCTCCATCATGCTGATTTCGAGCCACCAGGCCATCACTGGCAAGGCGACAAACAGCAATCCACCCTCGAAGCCCATGGCATGCCATACCCGCTGCCAGAGCGTCTTGTGGGTGTGACCCTGATACTTGAGCAGCAGTTTGTCCACGCCGATGTTGTAGACGTAGTTCCAGACGGTGGCGAGCACCGAAAAGAACAACGCCAGCGGCCCCATATGGTTGAGTCCTACGCCAGTGATCCAGCTTGCCAGGGGGGCGGCGATCAGCAGGCCAATCAGTTCGAAGCCAATGGCATGGCGCAGGCGGTCACGGGTATTACGCATGATCTGTCTCTCTATCTATCTGTGTCTGAGTATCTATGGTGGCCAATTTATCGCGAATTTATGATAGGTTCACGTTGGTATCTATCGCTAAAATAGATAGGTTGGCGCACAACCAGGTCATGACAGGAGCAACCGGATGAACCCCTCGCTGGAACAACTCAAGGCGCTGCTGGCGGCAGCAGAGACGGGCTCCTTCTCGGCGGCTGCCCGCAAGCTGGGCAAGGCGCAGTCTGTGGTCAGTACGGCCATCTCCAACCTGGAGATAGATCTGGGGCTGGAGCTGTTTGATCGCTCTGCCCGCTATCCCGTGCTGACGGAGGCGGGCACCCGCATCCATCAGGAGGCCAGTATCTTGCTGGCCCAAAGCGAGCGCTTGCAGGCGATCGCTGGTGAGCTGGCCGCAGGCGTAGAGTCGAGGCTCACCCTGGCCATTGATGATGACTCCCATCTGCCCTGGCTTGGCTCCCTGTTGGAGGAGTTCGCCACCCGCTACCCCGGCGTCGAGCTGGAGTTGCTGTTTCCGCTGATGGAGGATGTGACCGAACTGCTCAAAAGCGGCCGGGCCCAGCTTGGCATCAGCTATCAGAAGGAGCGGCCTGAGCGGGAACTCGCCTCCTGTTCACTGGGCTCCGTCAAGATGCCGTTGGTGGTCTCCCCCGATCATCCGCTGGCCCGCAAGACGCCACTGCGAGAGAGCGACTTGCAAGGGGCCCGTCAGCTGATGGTGACGGGGCGACGGGAAGGCACGGAGCGCCACCGCTTCCGCCTCTCGGCGCAGGTGTGGTGGGTGGAGGGGGATCTCGGCATTTTGGAGTTGGTCAAGCTGGGGTTGGGTTGGGCATCAGTGCCGGATTTTCTGTTGCATCGGCCGCTGGCGCGAGGGGAGGTAGTGGTGCTCAATCCGGACTTTATTGCGCTGGCAGAGCTGGCACTTGAGCTGCAATGGTATCGCGCCCCCCCGCTCGGACAGGCGGGGCGCTGGCTCAAGGAGGCACTGCTGGCGCGAGTGCCTCGTTAGCCGACCTTACTCGGTCAGCGAGTAGGGCAGGGCTTGCAGAGCAAGGCTGGAGGCCTCCTCCTGCTTGAAACGAAAATGGGCATCGGCCTCTGTATCCTTGGGCAGCACGGCCGTGATCCACACCTGATCTGCCTGTTGCCAGACGTTGAGCACCATGCCGCTGCGTCGCCAGTTGTCACCGAGCTGGATCTCCAGGGCATCGCCACAGGCGACGGGCTCGCTGGCAGTCCCGGCCAGCACGAACAGGGCGCGATTGTTGGCCCCGCGATACTTGGCGCGGGCGACAGTCTCCTGTCCCATGTAGCAGCCCTTGGTGAAGCTGATGCCATCCAGTGCCTGCAGGTTCAACATCTGGGGTATGTACTCCCCCTGATGCACGGCTTCCAGATGGGGGATGCCGGCCTTGATATCCAGGCCCCACCAGAGTGATTCGCTACCGGCAGGCAAGTCTATGGTCAGTGGTTGCTCGCTCACCAGCAGCCAGCGATCCGCTTCGATTTGCACTGCCATGCCATCGTCGATCAGGCCGGTTTGTGACACGGCAAATCGGGCCGCCATCCACTCATCCGTGCCCTGGCCAGCCACGCCAACTGCCTGACCATGGTTCTCGGCGATCTCGACCTTGGCAAACACCGCAAACTTCTTGAGTTCGGGCAACTGACGCGCCAGCACAGAGGGCTTGGTCAGCATCAGCAGGCGATCGTTCAGGCAGAGCAGACGAAAGTCGCTCCACAGCTTGCCTTTGGCATCGCAGTGGCCGCCCAGCGTGCTTTGGCCCGGTTGCAGTGCATTGACATCGCAGGTGACCTGGCCTTGCAGATACTTGACGCGATCTGCACCGGTCAGGCTGGTGATGGCGAGATCGGTCAGGGGGAAAAGGGTTGGCTCGGCAGGAAAAACAGGCGTTTGCAGGCTCACGATGGTATTCCAGAGACAGAAAGTATGTGACCTGCATGGTAAAGACGTAAGGAATGTTTGTCAGCCGGAAAATCCAGCTGTTACCATCCTCGGGTCTTTGTAAGGAGAGTTCCATGTTGAGCCCAATTGAAAAATCCCGCCTGAAGTGGGCCTGCCGTCGTGGCATGCTCGAGCTGGATGTGATCTTTATGCCGTTCTTTGAACACGAGTTCGACAGCTTGAGTGACGAGCAGCAGCAGACCTTCATCCGCTTGCTGGAGAGCGATGACCCTGACCTGTTCAAGTGGTGCATGGGCCACGGCGTTCCTGCCGATCCCGCGTTTGCCGCCATGATCGCCCTGATCCTGGAACGCAATCAGGCTCGCCACGATAGCCTGAGCTGATCCCGTATGCGGGTTTACATGCCCGTCATTCCCTCCCGGCAGCAGCGTGTACTGCTGCTGATCCTGTTTCTGCTGCTGTTGTGGCCGGTTGCCAGCCTGATCCATGGTTGGCAGTGGGCACTGCTGCTCCCCTGCTGGTTGGCGGGGCTCTGGCTTGCCTGGCAGGGTGCCAGCCGTATGGCCGGTTTGCTGGAATGGGATGGGCAGTGGCTGGTGTGGCAGGGTTATCGCTACCAGCTGGGGGCGCGCAGTCGCGTCCTGCCCGGTGTACTCTGGCTGCAACTGGCGGCAAGCGACAGGCCGGATGCCCGTCTCTGGCTCTTCTCCGACGCACTCGCACCGGAACATTACAGGGCGCTGGCCCGCGCCATCAGGCTAACGCCACCCGCCCGTTAATCATCCTGCCTGTTTCAACACTTCTCCCTCATAGCAAATGACCCCGCCGGGGCGAGGTCATTTGGGTGACTGCTAGCGGGTCATTACTCCCGATCCTGCGCCAGTACTGTGGGCCTGGAGTTAGGCTGCATGTCCGGGTAGTCCGGGATGTGGGGTGCAGGATCAGTCCCGCTCCGGGGTCAGCACAGTGGGTTTGGAGTCTGGCTGCATGTCCGGATAATCCAGGTTGTAGTGCAGGCCGCGTGACTCCTTGCGCTGCAGCGCGCAGTTGACGATGAGCTCGGCCACCTGCAGCAGGTTGCGCAGTTCCAGCAGGTTGTTGGAAACGCGGAAGTTGGCGTAGTACTCCTGCACTTCCTGCTTGAGCATGTCGATACGGCGCTTGGCACGGGCCAGGCGTTTGTTGGTACGCACTATCCCCACATAGTCCCACATCATCAGCCGCAGCTCGTGCCAGTTGTGCTGGATAACGACCTGTTCGTCCGAATCGTCCACCTTGCTCTCATCCCAGGCGGGCAGATGGGGCGGTTCCACGCTCATGGGCAGCTTGGCCATAATGTCGGCTCCCGCCTGATGGGCATAGACCACGCACTCGAGCAGGGAGTTGGAGGCCATGCGGTTGGCACCGTGCAGACCCGTGTAGGTCACTTCGCCAATGGCATAGAGACCGGGAATGTCGGTCTGGCCATTGTTGTCGATCATCACGCCACCACAGGTGTAGTGGGCCGCCGGAACTATGGGCATCGGCTCCCTGGTGATGTCGATGCCGACCGCCATGCAGCGCTCGTGAATTGTCGGGAAGTGCTTGATGATGAAATCAGCCGGCTTGTGGCTGATGTCCAGATACATGCAGTCGGCACCGAGGCGTTTCATCTCGTGGTCGATGGCGCGGGCGACTATGTCCCGCGGGGCCAGCTCGGCCCGTTCATCGAACTCCAGCATGAAGCGGCTGCCGTCGGGACGGCGTAGATAGGCACCTTCCCCGCGCAGGGCTTCGGTCAGCAGGAAGTTGGGATCATCGGGGTGGAACAGGCTGGTGGGGTGGAACTGGTTGAACTCCAGGTTCGCCACCCGGCAGCCGGCGCGCCACGCCATGGCAATACCGTCACCCGAACTCACGTCCGGGTTGGAGGTGTACTGATACACCTTGGAGGCACCGCCGGTGGCCAGCGCCACGAAGCGGGCGCGGATCACTTCGACCTGCTCGGCGTTGCGGTTCCAGACGTAGGCGCCCAGCACCTTGTTGCCCGGCAGGTTCAGCTTGCGGGTGGTGATAAGGTCGACCGCGTTGAAGCGCTCCATCAACTGGATGTTGGGGTGGGAGCGCACCTGATCGATCAGGGTGAGCTGCACCGCCTTGCCGGTGGCATCGGCCGCGTGGAAGATGCGGCGATGGCTGTGGCCCCCTTCACGGGTCAGGTGATAGTGGGATTCGCCCTCGGCGTCCTCCTCCTGATCGAAGGGAACCCCCTGCTTGATCAGCCACTGGATGGACTCGCGGGCGTTGCGGGCGGTGAACTCCACCACGGCAGGGTCACACAACCCTGCCCCGGCGTTGAGCGTGTCGCTCACGTGGGATTCGATGCTGTCGGTTTCGTCGAAAACGGCAGCGATGCCTCCTTGCGCATAGAGAGTGGCCCCCTCACTGATGGGCCCCTTGCTCAGAACCAGGACTTTGGCCTGGTCTGCCAACCGCAACGCGAGGGACAGACCAGCGGCACCGCTGCCAATGATCAGTACATCGCAAAGGTATTCAACACTTGCTTTCATAAGTATCATTGGCCTGGATTAAGAACTGGCACCATGGTAGCCCAAGCGAGGGCGGTGATGCAGCCTGCGTCACATTTTTTTCAATGCAACCGAACTTTCCCTGATTCCTCCTGTCTGAACTTGTGCGCTTAGGAAGGGCCGGAAAAGAAAAACGATAACCTGATGGGGGTTTTACGGCTCTGATGAGCGACCAGAATCTACTGGACGAACAGCTGGTTGAACGGGTCCAGCGTGGCGATAAAAATGCATTCAACCTGTTGGTAAAAAAATACCAGCATAAAGTGGTCAACCTGGTTGCCAGGTATGTCAACAATCCGGGCGATGTGCCGGATGTGGCGCAGGAGGCGTTTATCAAAGCCTACCGGGCGTTGCCGACATTCCGTGGCGAGAGCGCGTTTTACACCTGGTTGTACCGAATCGCCGTGAATACGGCCAAAAATTATCTGACCTCTCAGGGGCGCAGGCCGCCCAGCAGTGATGTAGAGGCGGACGAGGCAGAATACTATGGTGGTGGCGAAGCCTTGCAAGAGGTTGCCACACCGGAAAACCTGGCGCTGACCGACGAGATCAAGCGTACCGTGTTTTCCGCCATAGAAGCTTTGCCTGAAGACTTGAGGACAGCCATCACCCTTCGCGAAATGGAAGGGCTGAGCTACGAAGAGATTGCCGAAATCATGGATTGTCCGGTGGGTACGGTGAGATCCCGCATCTTCCGGGCGAGGGAAGCAATCGATAAAAAGCTGAAACCTCTGATCGAGAATTAACTGGGGAAAGACAGGTTAACTATGGCAACTAAAGAGCAACTCTCGGCCCTGATGGATGGTGACTTGAGCGATGTTGAGGTTCTTGGCGAGCTGGGAATGGATCCGGCGCTGCAAGATACCTGGTCTCGTTACCACTTGATCGGTGATGCCATGCGGGGCGACCTGCCGGTCAATCTGCAACTGGATCTCAGTGACAGCATCATAGCTGCACTGGAAGACGAGCCCACCATACTGGCGCCCAAGCCGGTGGAGAGCAAGCCAACTGCACCGCAGGTTCACACTGCAGCCAAGGTGGTTCCGCTGTTTCGCCGGGTCGGTCAACAGGTGGGGCAATACGCCATCGCCGCGTCGGTCGCCGCTGCCGTCATCTTCGGGGTGCAGCAGTATCAGGGTCAGGACGGCATACCGACCAACCCTGTGCTCAACACCATTCCTGTCGGTGGCAGTGCCTCGCCAGTGAGTGTGCACTACCCGCAAGATGGCAACCGGGCTTCCACCCGCCAGCAAGGGTTGAGCGAGCAACAGATGCAGGAGCAGCGTGAGCGTATCAATGCCTTCCTGCGTGACCACCAGTTGCAACAGCGTCTGCTGCAAGACAAGCAGATTCAGGAATAACGCATTTTTAGGGATCAGACCGTGCGCCAGTCCAGCCGTATTTTGCTGGCCTCTCTCCTGCTGATTTGTGCCAAGGCCTCGGCCGACGATAAGTCGGCCGAGGCCTTGTTGCAGCAGATGCAGAGTGCCGTTTCGCAACAAAATTTCGAATTATCCATGGTCAAGGCCCGTCAGGGACGCCTCGAACCCATACGTTTCAGCCATGGGGTGATCGATGGCAAGGAGGTGGCTCATCTGAGCTATCTCGACGGCAAGACCATAGAGTACCTGCAGCGCCAGGACGAATTCACCTTCTTCGAAAATACCCACGAACCCTACACCCTCAAAGGCGCCCGCTTCCCCGGTGTCTGGGCGACGCTGGTGAATATGCCGCTGTCCCGTGTGCTGGAAAGTTATGATCCCGTGCTGGCCGGCCGCAGTCGGGTAGCCGGTCTGGTGGCGCAAGTGGTCAGGCTGGTCCCCAAAGAGGCAGACAAGTATGGCTTCATGCTCTGGATCGATGAACAGAGCAGCCTCTTGCTGCGGGTGGACATGGTGGATCGGGAAGGCAATCTGGTCGAGCAGGTGCTGGGAGTGGATCTGGACAGGCTGAGCGCGCCTGCGCCCTGGCTGGTGAAGCTGGCCGGCAGCAAGCTGCCCGAGGCGCTGGCGCTGGAGGATGCCTATCCGGCGCCGCAGCAGACGCTTAACTGGCACCTGACTTGGTTGCCGGATGGGTTCAAGGTATTGTCTCAGGACAGGCATCAACTGGTGACCACCAGTTTGCCGGTCGATTACATGATGCTCTCCGATGGGCTGGTGGATCTCTCCGTCTATGTGGCCAGGGTTGATCCCAAGCAGGCGGTGCGTCAGCAGCTGATCCGCCAGGGCGCTACTTCGCTGGTGAGCTACGTCAACGATGTGGGGGTCGAGATCACAGTCGTCGGCGAAGTACCGGCCGACACAGCGAAACGTATCGCCGAGTCGGTGCAACCGTTGGCTCGCAATGAGACTGTACAGTAGTCGCCTGCACATGCTCGCTTGCCCGAGCGGGTCAGTCATGTTCAGATGGGGTCAATCTTTCCCTCGTTATTGTGGAACCGTCTTGTGAGTGAAATGAGCGAAGAGCTGGCAACCGTGGTGGCCATTGATGGACAGCATGCCTGGGTGGAGTGCGAACGGCGCTCCGCCTGCAGCAGTTGCCATCAACAATCCAACTGCGGTACCGGCACGGTTGCCAAGGCGTTTGTGATGAAGCAGCAACGACTGCGGATTGCCCTCACCGCCGAGGTGAGCGTTGGTCAGCAAGTGAGACTCGGTATTCCCAAGGCGAGTATCCTGCGGGGCGCAGCACTGGTGTATGTATTGCCGCTGTTCTGCCTGCTGGCGGGCGCCCTGCTCGGTCAGCTCTGGTTGGTTCCCTTGCTGGCGGGCGGGGAGGGGATCACCATCCTCAGTTGCCTGCTGGGTGGCGTCATCGGATTTTCACTGGTTCGTTACTTTTCCACTCGACTCGAGCGGGGGTCATACGGCCCCCGTATGCTGGGTGTGGTACTCCATACCCGCAACCTCTCCTGAGCGTGCAGGCCTGTATTTCTGGTGCTCCGTCGACTAAAGATTGGCCGTCGACCGGGTTATCCAGTAAAATCCTGCCTCCATATCCGGCCCTAACCTAATTTTGAGTGATTCTTGCTCGATGAAACACATTCGTAACTTTTCGATTATTGCGCACATCGACCACGGTAAATCGACCCTGTCGGACCGTCTGATCCAGACTTGCGGCGGCCTTTCCTCCCGCGAGATGCAGGCTCAGGTGCTTGACTCCATGGACCTGGAGCGCGAGCGCGGCATTACCATCAAAGCACAGAGTGTGACCCTGAACTACCAGGCACAAGACGGTAACACCTACCAGCTGAACTTTATCGACACCCCGGGCCACGTAGATTTCTCCTACGAAGTCTCCCGCTCATTGGCGGCCTGTGAAGGGGCGCTGCTGGTGGTAGATGCCGGCCAGGGGGTTGAGGCACAGACTCTGGCCAACTGCTACACCGCCATGGAAATGGAGCTGGAAGTGGTGCCGGTGCTGAACAAGATTGACCTGCCGGCCGCAGAGCCCGAGCGGGTTGCCGAGGAGATCGAAGACATAGTCGGCATCGACGCCATCGATGCTGTCCGTTGCTCCGCCAAGACCGGCCTGGGCGTTGACCTTGTGCTGGAAGAGATAGTGGCTCGCATCCCGGCGCCGGTCGGTGATCCCGATGCACCGCTGCAAGCGCTGATCATCGACTCCTGGTTTGACTCCTATCTGGGCGTCGTCTCTCTGGTGCGGATCAAGAACGGCTCCCTCAAGAAAAACGACAAGATCAAGGTGATGAGCACCGGTCAGGTGTGGGGTGTCGATCGTATCGGTATCTTCACGCCCAAGCAGGTGGATACCCAGGGTCTGGGCTGTGGCGAGGTAGGTTGGGTCGTCTGCGGCATCAAGGACATCCACGGTGCCCCTGTGGGCGATACCCTGACTCAAGCCAAGAACGGTGCCGAAAAAGCGCTGGCGGGTTTCAAGAAGGTGAAGCCGCAGGTGTATGCGGGCCTGTTCCCCATCTCCAGCGATGACTATGAGTCATTCCGTGATGCCCTCGACAAACTGTCCCTGAACGATGCCTCCCTGTTCTTCGAACCTGAGAGTTCCACCGCGCTGGGCTTCGGTTTCCGTTGTGGCTTCCTCGGTATGCTGCACATGGAGATCATCCAGGAGCGTCTGGAGCGGGAATACGATCTGGATCTCATCACCACGGCCCCGACCGTGGTCTACGAGATTGAGCTCAATGATGGCTCAACCATCCACATCGACAGCCCGTCTGCGATGCCGCCGGTCAACAACATCAAAGAGATGCGTGAGCCGATCGCCGAGTGCAACATATTGCTGCCGCAGGAGTACATGGGCAACGTCATCACTCTCTGTATCGAGAAGCGTGGCGTGCAGACCAACATGGTCTATCACGGCAATCAGGTTGCACTGACCTACGAAATCCCGATGGCGGAAGTGGTGCTCGATTTCTTCGACCGCCTGAAATCCACCAGCCGTGGTTACGCCTCGCTGGATTACGGCTTCAAGCGCTTCGAAACCTCCGAGATGGTCCGTCTGGATATCATGATCAACGGTGAGCGTGTCGATGCGCTGGCCATCATCACCCACAAGGAGAACGCCCAGTATCGCGGTCGCCAGGTGGTGGAGAAGATGCGTGAGCTGATCCCGCGCCAGATGTTTGATATCGCCATTCAGGCATCCATTGGCAACCAGATCATCGCGCGCAGCACGGTCAAGGCCCTGCGTAAAGACGTGACCGCCAAGTGTTATGGCGGTGACGTGAGCCGGAAGAAAAAGCTGCTGAACAAGCAGAAAGAAGGCAAGAAGCGGATGAAGTCCCTGGGCCGTGTCGACGTGCCGCAGGAAGCCTTCCTCGCAATTCTCCATGTAGGAAAGGATTAATCGATGGCAAGCACGTTTTCCCTGATCCTGGTGGTGGTCTGCGTGATCACCGGTATTATCTGGTGTCTGGACAAGATGATCTGGTCCAAGCAGCGGGCCGCCAAGATTGCCGTGGCCCGTGCCCACGGCGGTGCTCATCTGGATGAGAAAACCCTGGCCAAGGTTGCCCCCATGCCGGTCTGGATTGAACAGACCGCAGGTGTGTTTCCGGTCATTACCCTGGTGCTGATACTGCGCTCCTTCCTGTTTGAGCCGTTCCAGATCCCGTCAGGTTCCATGATGCCGACCCTGCTGGTGGGGGACTTCATCCTGGTGCAGAAGTTTGCCTATGGCCTCAAGGATCCGGTGACCAACACCCGATTCCTCGAGACTGGCGAACCCAAACGCGGCGATGTGGTGGTGTTCAAGTATCCGCTGGATACCCGGGTGGACTACATCAAGCGAGTGGTCGGCATGCCGGGGGACAGGGTCATCTATCGCAACAAGGAGCTGATGATCCGGCCCAAGTGCGAGGAGCAGGAAGGGAAAACGTGCCCGGGCTTCAAGAAGCTCGACGTCAAGTTTGAACAAAGGGGTGAATTTACCCAGATGGGGATCCCGCTTGATCGCTATACCGAGCAGCTGGGTGAGGTGTCTCACGAGACCCTGCGTAACCCGCTGATGCCCGATATGGTCGGCCGCTATTATCGCCAGCCCGGTACTTACCCCGACGAGTGGGTGGTACCGGAAGGTCAGTACTTCGTGATGGGTGACAACCGTGACAACAGTACCGACAGCCGTTTCTGGGGCTTTGTGCCCGAGCAGAATCTGGTGGGCAAGGCGGTTGCCATCTGGATAAGTTTTGAATTTGAGCGTGAAGAAGGCTCCCTGCTGCCAAGCTGGGTACCGACAGGTGTGCGCTTCAACCGCATTGGCGGAATCAAGTAAATGAATATCAAAATGAACAGACTGCAGTCCCGTCTCGGGCATGTCTTTCACGATAAAGAGCTGTTGACCCGGGCGCTGACTCACCGCAGTGCCGGTTCCCGTCATAATGAGCGACTGGAATTTCTGGGTGACTCCATCCTGAGTCTGGTGATTGCCGATGCTCTGTTCCACCGCTTCCCGCAAGCGGCGGAAGGAGATCTCAGCCGGATGCGCGCCACTCTGGTGCGCGAGAAGACCCTGGCCGAACTGGGCCGGGAGTTTGACCTTGGGGATGACCTGATCCTCGGGCCAGGCGAACTCAAGAGTGGCGGTTTTCGCCGCGAATCCATTCTGGCCGACACGGTCGAGGCGGTGATCGGCGCCGTCTATCTGGATACTGATCTTGAGGCGGTGCGGGTGCTGCTGCTGAGCTGGTATGCCAGCCGTCTGGATGAGATCAAACCAGGCATAGAGCAGAAGGATCCCAAGACCCGCCTGCAGGAAATTTTGCAGGGAAGCCGCAAATCCCTGCCGACCTACACAGTGACCAACGTCAAGGGCGAGGCCCACAACCAGGAGTTCACCGTCCAGTGCGACGTGGAAGGGCTGGATGGTCCGCTGGTCGGGGTCGGCACCAGCCGTCGCAAGGCCGAACAGGCTGCGGCGCAGCAAGCATTGGAAAGACTGTCATGACTGCTATTGATGCAAGAAGCCGCGGTCTTTCAACACAACAGGTATTGGAAAAACTGTCATGACAGATACGACTTACTGCGGCTTTGTCGCCATCGTGGGCCGCCCCAACGTGGGCAAGTCCACCCTGCTCAACAAGCTGCTTGGCCAGAAGGTCAGCATCACCTCGAAGAAACCCCAGACTACCCGTCACCGGATCCTGGGGATCGACACCGAGGACAACCATCAGACCATCTATGTGGATACCCCGGGTCTGCACATCGAAGAGAAGCGGGCCATCAACCGCCTGATGAACCGCGCCGCCACCAGTTCGCTGGGTGATGTGGCCATGGTGGTGTTCGTGGTTGACGGTACCCACTGGACCAAGGATGACGAGATGGTGCTCGGCAAGTTGCGCCATCTGCCCTGTCCCGTTGTGCTGGCGGTCAACAAGATCGACAACGTCAAGGACAAGGAAGACCTGCTGCCCCACCTGGAGTGGCTGGGCCAGCAGATGAAGTTCTCCCATATCCTGCCCATCAGTGCCGAGAAGGGCACCAACGTGGAGAAGATCCGCGAGTGGTCCAAGGATCTGCTGCCAGAGAACAACTTCTTCTTCCCGGAAGATTACGTGACCGACCGCTCTTCCCGCTTCATGGCCTCCGAGATCATCCGCGAGAAGCTGATGCGTTTCACCGGTGAGGAGCTGCCTTACTCTGTGACCGTGGAGATCGAGCGCTTCAAGGTGGAAGAGAGCGGTATCTATCACATCAATGCCCTGATCCTGGTGGAGCGCGATGGCCAGAAGAAGATGGTCATCGGCAACAAGGGTGAGAAGATCAAGACCATAGGCACAGAGGCTCGCATCGACATGGAACGCCTGTTCCAGAACAAGGTGTTCCTTGAGCTGTGGGTCAAGGTCAAGGCAGGCTGGGCCGATGACGAGCGCGCTCTGCGCAGTCTCGGTTATGGCGATGACTGATTGCTGAGTCCAGCCTTCGTCATCCACAGTCGGCCCTATCGGGAGACCAGTCAGCTGGTCGAGGTGTTTACCCAGGATAGTGGCCGATTTACTCTGGTGGCTCGCGGTTCTCGCGGGCCACGCTCCGCTCTGAAGGGGCTGCTTCAACCTTTTTCCCTGCTCACCATCAGCTGGCGTGGCAAGGGGGATCTCAAGAATCTCGCCCAGGTTGAATGTCCGGATCACTCATTGCGACTCGGTGGCGATCGCCTCTTCTACGGCCTCTACCTCAACGAGCTGGTCTACTACCTGCTGGAAGCCCATACCCCTTTTCCAGAGGTGTTTGACGCCTATGCCCGTGCCCTGATGGCGCTGGCAGATGGCGAGACGCCCGAGTTGCCGCTGCGCCGCTTCGAGTTCCTGCTGTTGCAGGCGCTTGGCTATGCGGTGGACTTCGAATACGCCGCCGACGACGAGTCCGCGATCCAGCCCGAGCTGCTCTACGGCTTCGAGCGCGAATTGGGCTTTGTCGCTTGCGAGCGAGCGCCGGATCCCCGTACCCTGTTTCTCGGTGCCCACCTGCTGGCCTTCGCCGAGGGACGTTTCGATACCCCTCCTTTGCTGCAGGCGGCCAAACGTTTCAGCCGGCTGGCGCTGCAACCCTATCTGGGCAGGCGCCAGTTAAAGAGCCGGGAGCTGTTTTTAAAGCGCAAAGCCAGCACACAGTGACATATGGATATCCGCGCTGGCGCCAAGGCGGCAGCCGCACAGTTAACAGATGAAGTGTTTCAAGGAGTCATCAATGAGCGAAATCTATCTGGGTGTGAACATCGATCATATCGCCACCCTGCGCAATGCCCGTGGCACCCAGTATCCGGATCCGGTACAAGCTGCCTTCGTGGCCGAGCAGGCCGGTGCCGACGGCATTACCGTCCACCTGCGGGAAGACCGCCGCCACATCACGGACCGCGATGTGGAGATACTGCGCCAGACCATACAAACCAGGATGAACCTGGAGATGGCGGTGACCGAGGAGATGATCGGCATCGCCTGTCGCATCAAGCCCCACTTCGTCTGCCTGGTGCCGGAGAAGCGTACCGAGGTAACCACAGAGGGTGGTCTGGACGTGGCTGGTCAGCTAGACAAAATCACGGATGCGGTGACTCGCCTGTCGGCCATCGGCGCCAAGGTGTCGCTGTTTATCGATGCCGACCCGCTGCAGATCGATGCGGCCGCCGACAGTGGCGCCCCCTTCATCGAGATCCACACAGGCCGCTACGCCGACGCCACCACGGATGCCGATCGCAACGCCGAGTTCAAGCGCATCGCCGCCGGCGCTTCCTATGCTGCCGGCAAGGGGCTCAAGGTCAATGCAGGTCATGGCCTGCACTACCACAACGTCAAGGCCATCGCCGCCATCCCCGAGCTCTATGAGCTCAACATAGGCCACGCCATCATAGGCCGCGCCGCCTTCGACGGCCTGACCAAGGCGGTCAGCGACATGCGCCTGCTGATGCAGGAAGCCCGTCAGGGGATCTGACCGTCTGATAAGCTAGCGGCCATAGACGAACTGGTTGCATGAAATAATAAAGGGACGCTGCGGCGTCCCTTTATTATTTCTGGCGCTTAGGGGAAGTAACGTTCCAGCAGGGCGGTGAGGATGGCCTGGCTCTGCTCGTCGGGCTCGCCGCTGACCAGGGCCGGGCGGAAATGGAGCTGGAAGGCGCGCAGGGCGGCGCGGCTCTGTTCATCCCAGGTGCCGCTGGGGGCGATCCCATAACCGTAACGGGCGAGTTGCTGTTGCCAGGTGAGGGCATTCCAGGCGGGTGCTGGCTGCTGGCGCAGTGCTGTGACCCTGGCTTCATCAGGCCAGGCGCCGACCCCGTAGTGCAGGGCGAGCTCGCGCCAGGGGAAGTGGGGGCCGGGATCCTGCTTGCGTTCGGGGGCGACATCGCTGTGGGCTAGCACCTGGGTTGGCGGAATCCGGTAGCGTTGCACCAGCTTCTGAGTAAGGGCGCCAATGGCGGCGATCTGCGCCTGGGTGTAGGGCTGCCAGCGCCGCTGGTGGGCGGGTAGCAGCGCATCTTCCGGCGGATAGCCCAGGTTGACGATTTCGATGCCGAGGGAGCTGGCGTTGAGCCCCGTATACTGGTGCCAGCGACTGCGGCCCGCATGCCAGGCGCGCTGGCTGTCTGGCACCAGTTGGTAGACGGGCAGCGGTGTCTGGTCGGTGTCGCGGGGGATCAGGTAGTGAGCGCTCACCTGATGGGCCGGTTCGGTCAGCAGGCGCAGTGAGTTTGCATCATCTTCATCGGTGTAGTGCAGGATCAGGAAGGCGATGCGTTCATTCTGGCTGGCGCTGGGGTAACGGGAAGAGAGCTGATAGGGGGCAGGCTGGCAGGCGCTCAGCAGCAGTATGAGGCAGAGTGACCATAACCGCAGCCAGATAGCCCTGTTCGAGCCCGGATCGGGAAGGCGCGACGGCCAGCGCCGCCCACTGGCCAGCGGGAAAAGGGCTGACAGTGAGCAGATACGCTGGCCCATGACTCAGGCGCGGTACTTGGCGGTGAGGCCGATGAGGAAGTTGCGCAGGATCTGATCCCCGCAATCCTGATAGTGCTTGTGATCCTTGGAGCGGAACAGGGCACTCAGTTCGGACTTGGAGAGGTTGAAGTCGGCGAGCTTGAGGGTACCGAGCATGTCCTCTTCTTTGTAGTTCAGGCCGATGCGCAGCTTGCGCAGTATCATGTTGTTGTTGATCCGGTTCGGGATCACCTGGGCCGGGGCATCTTCCCGCACACCGCGGCGCGCTATGATGAAGCCGTCGAGGAACTGGCTCAGGGCGGCATCGGGACAGGCGACATAGCCCGCTTCCTGCTCTTCCCCTTCAGCCGCTTCTTTCATCAGCCAGCTGTGCAACTGGGCGTGAGTGACCGTCAGATTGCCTTTGGCAAACATCTCGACCATCTGGTCGTTGCTGATGGTGAGGGCGTAGCGCAGACGGCGCAGAATATCGTTGTTGGTCATGTTGACTCCTGTAGAAACGGCGCAACTTTATCATCTGGCGCGACCCGCGTCAGAAAAAGCAGGGCCGACTCTGTTCATTAACGGAGGCTGATAGCGGCTGCCAACCGGCGCCACGCTGCATCCACTGCATTCAGGCGAGGTAAAGGGGCGCCTCCCGACGCACCTGTTCCATCGCATCCTGCAACTCCAGCAACTCGGGCTCCAGCTCGCTGACCGGCACCCCGTCGCGCAGCTGTTGCTCCAGCTGGGAGAGCAATCGTTGCAGGCCGGGCACCCCGGAATAGGCACAGCCGCCATTGAGGCGATGCAGCTGTGCCAGCACCTCGGCATCCTCCACATGACCGGCGAACGCTGCCTCCAGAACCGGGTCCACCTCATCGAAACTGGCCATCAGCATGGTCAGCATCTCTTTGGCGAGATCCAGCTTGCCGGCCGCCTGACGCACCGCCAGTGACCAGTCGATCTGCTGATCCCCGTGGTTCTGGTGGCGACGGTGGGCGAAGTCGGTGATCAGCTGGGCCAGCATGCTCTCGTCGATGGGCTTGGCCAGATAGTCATCCATCCCCTGCCGGATCAGCCGTTCCCGCTCGCCGGGAATTGCGTGGGCAGTGACCGCCACTATGGGTGTCTCAGTGTTGAGGGACTGGCTGCGGATCGCCTGGGTGGCACTGATGCCATCCATGATCGGCATCTGTATATCCATGAAAATGATGTCGAACGGCTGACTCTGGGCCAGTCTGACCGCCTCCTTGCCGTTCTTGCACACAACCACCTGGCTCACCATCTCCTTGAGCATGGCGGCGATCAGCTTGAGATTGGCCGCATTGTCGTCCACCGCCAGCACCTTGATCGCCTGCACGCTGCGTGGGGAGGGGGTGGGCAGCGGCGCGCTCTTGGTCGCCTCGGGGGAGAGCAGGGCGTGCAGCAGCTTGCGGTGGTTGGTGGGCTTGGAGAGACAGTGCTGGGCGCCGTGGGCCAGCATGGCCTCATAGAGCGATGGCTCGTGGCTGCTGAGCAACACTATGGTGTTCTGCTGGCCGTCCAGCGCATCGAGGCGAGCTATCACCTGCTGCGGAGTGTGCAGTGTGCTGCTGCCGATGATCACCATGTCCTGATTGCTCATCTCGGGCCAGATGGTGTCGATGGCGAGAGATTGCACATCCAGCTGCCATTCAGCCAGCAGGGCACACAGGGAAGAGTGGCTGAAGGGATCCGGCTCCAGCAGCCAGACCCGCTTGCCCTGAATGCGATCCAGCGGCAGCTTGTCGGTCTGGGGCAGGGGAGAGACGTCCATATCCAGGCTGAAGGAGAAGATGGACCCCTTGCCCAGCTCGGATTCAAAACGGATCTGGCCTCCCATCTGCTGTACCAGCTTCTGGGTGATGACCAGACCGAGACCGGTGCCGCCATAACGGCGCGAGATGGAGGAGTCGGCCTGATTGAAGGCCTGGAACAACTGGCGCTGCTGCTCTTCCGAGATGCCGATACCGGTATCGCGGATCAGTACGTTGAGCCGCACCTTGTTGCCGTTGCTGCCGCCGGTCTGCTCTATGTGCACATCCACGTTGCCACGCTCGGTGAACTTGATGGCGTTGCCGGCGAGGTTGGTCAGCACCTGCTGCAGGCGCATGGGATCGCCAGTGAGATAGTCCGGCACCTCGGCATCTACCTGCAGGGAGAGTTCGAGCTGCTTGTCGTGAGCACTGGGGCCGAGCAGGTGCATGGTCTCGTTGAGGGTGTCGCGCAGGCTGAACGGGATATGCTCCAGCTGTAGCTTGCCTGCCTCCAGCTTGGAGAAGTCGAGGATGTCGTTGATGATGCCTAGCAGGTTGCGGGCCGACTTCTCTATGGTCTGCATGTAGTCGGTCTGGCTCGGGGTCAGCGCCGTCTTGAGCAGCTGGCGGGTGAAGCCGATGACGCCATTGAGCGGGGTGCGCAGTTCATGGGACATGTTGGCCAGGAACTCGGATTTGACCCGCGCAGCCTCCTGCGCCCGCTTCTTGGCCATGTCGAGCTCGACGTTCTGGATCTCTATCTGTTCAAGTGTTTCCCGCAGATCCGAGGTCGCCTGATCGATATTCTGCTGCATCTCCTCGTGATATTCGGAGAGCGCCTTGGCCATGGCGTTGATGCCGTTTTTCAGCATGTCCAGCTCGCCGGTGAGCTGGCCGCTGACCCGGGTATCGAGCCGCCCCTCCCTGATCTTGTGCACCGCCTGCACCATATCGGTGATGGGCTGGGTCACGCTCTTGACCAGCCTGAAGCCAAACAGGGTACTGAAGGCGATGCCGATGAGCACCATGATCACCGCGAAGAAGGTGTCGCGATACTGCAGGATCATGGCCCTGTCCGTGGTCATCTGCATGGAGATGTAGCCGATCATCGGCGGCTCCACGTCGCTGGGCAGCGGGAAGCCATCCATGCTGGTTTCGGCCTGGATCGGGGTGCGCAATATGATGTCGTCACCGTACAGGGTGACGCTGGTCAGCTCGGGGATCTGGCTGCCATCGGGCAGCCGCAGTCGGGTGAAGTCCCTGTGATAGTTGGACGTTACGAACAGCTGGTTGTCCTGGGTGAAGACAGCGATGGACTTGATGAGCGGCGAGTTTTTGCGGTGGGTCAGGCCAATCAGCCGCTTGAGCGACTCGCGACTGTGCTGGGTCATGCCGTACTCACTGGCGATGGCCAGGGGCTCTATGATGTTGATGCCCTGATCGATCAGGTTGTTTTCCAGCTGCTGGTAGCGGTGGAAAGTAAAATAACCTGCCATCAGGCCGCCAATGATCAGGGTCGGCAATATGGTAAAGGCCAGTACACGGGCTCGAAGGCCGTACTTGGTCATGCGGATAGTCCCCCGATCATCCGGGTTGGCAATAGGGTCAACGACAGTGGGCGGGCCCGCAGGCCGGATTTGGTCATACTATTATTCTTGTGGGACAATAGCCTGCTGCAGATTCCACAATCATGACATAGCCACCTATAGGCACCAAGTTTTATGGCCCAGTTTTTCAAGCCCCAAAAGAAATCCACCCAGCCCCAACGTATTGAATTTACGGTAGACAGTCTGGATCACCACTGCGTCGGTATCGGCCGTCATCAGGGCAAGGCGATCTTCATCGAAGGGGCTCTGCCCGGCGAGCAGGTCAAGGCCCGCATCCTCGACGACAAGAAGCAGTATGCTCACGCCGCCTTGCAACAGGTAGTGACCCCGGCGGCGAACCGCATCGCCCCCTTCTGCAACCACTACCGCGAGTGCGGCGGCTGCAATGCCCAGCACCTTGGCGAAGCGGATCAGCAGGCTACCAAAGAGGCCGGGCTGGTCAGCCTGTTCGAACGACTGGGGCAGATCAAGGCGCCAGTGCTGGAGCCCGTGCTGACTGGGGAGTCCCGCGCCTACCGCCGGGTCTGCCGGCTGGCCATCAAGTTTGACAAGAATGGCCGCTGTACCCGGGTCGGTTTTCGTCGCCGTCAGTCCAACGATCTGGTGGAGATTGAGGGTTGCCCCGTGCTGGCCGAGCCGCTCTCTGCCCTCATAGTGCCGCTGCGCGAATGCCTCAATCGCCTCAAGAGCCAGCGTGAGCTGGGCCATGCGGAGCTTATCCAGGCAGAGCAGGGGATCATGATGCTGCTGCGCCACACCGGTCGTCCCAACGAGGCGGATTGCGCCCTGCTGGTGGCGTTTGCGAAGTCGCAGGGGATAGACCTCTATCTGCAGGCCGCTGATGAACGCATCGAGCCACTGCACCAAGTATTCCAGCCATCCTACTCACTGGATGGCCTGTCTCTTGCATTCGCTCCCGGTGACTTCATTCAGGTCAATGGCCCCATCAACCAGAGCATGGTGGCCCAGGCGCTGGCGTGGCTCGGGGCGAGCAAGGATGACAAGGTACTGGATCTGTTCTGCGGCATCGGCAACTTCACCCTGCCACTGGCCCGTCAGGCCCGTGAAGTGGTGGGAGTGGAAGGGGATCTGGCCATGGTGGCCCGCGCCGAGGAGAACGCCCGTCGCAACGGCATCGACAACGCCCGTTTCTACAAGGCGGACTTGAGCGGCGACATAGTCGGCATGTCCTGGGCGCGGGAAGGGTTCGATCTGGTGCTGCTGGATCCGGCCCGCCCCGGTGCGCTGGAGGTGATGGGTCACGTCGTGAAACTTTCACCCAAGCGAGTGGTCTACGTTTCCTGTAACCCGGTCACCCTGGCCCGTGACAGTCAGGTGCTGGTGAAAGGGGGCTACCGACTGGTGCGCCTGGGGATGCTCGACATGTTCCCGCACACGGGCCATCTCGAGTCAATGGCGCTGTTTGAGCGGGGCTAAGCAGAGGATGTCCGGATGTTCCGTCGCTGCGGCCATCTGGACGCCATAGCGCTGTTTGAGCAGTAATGATTGAGGTAATCTAGACCCTCGTAAATCGGCAGGGCCTGTTGGAGAACTCTATTGTCTTTATTGACAATATGCCTTGAAAAGTTCTCCAAATATCCCCATTTGAGGCAGTCTCATCAGGTGAGGGGGAGGAAGCGGCAGCTTTCGGCCCAATAATTTAAAGGATTGATACCATGGTTGCGGTTCGCGATATTCATTTGAAAGACAACTTCACCCTGGAAGAGTGGGTCAGCTCGCTCAACCTGAGTGACAGTGACAAGGATCAACTGCGAACCGTCTATCAGTACTGTCTGACGCTCGGTGACGAGGCGATCACCAACCGTCTGCTGGTGCGTGGTGTCGAGATGGCGGGCATTCTGCTGATGCTCAGCATGGATCTCGGCACTCTCAAGGCCGCCATCATCTACCCCTTCGTCGAAGCCGGCCTCATCAGCCAGGAGCGGATGGACGAAGACTTCGGCCCCAAGATCGCCAAGCTGGTTGAAGGGGTGCTGGAGATGGAAGCCATCCGCTCCCTGCAGACTCTGCACCGCAGCGAAACCTCACCGGAGCAGGTCGACAATGTGCGACGCATGTTGCTCGCGATGGTCGAGGATGTGCGCGCCGTTGTCATCAAGCTGGCGGAGCGGATCGCCTGCCTGCGGGAAGCCAAGAAGGCGGATGAAGAGACCCGGGTGCTGATGGCCCAGGAGATCACCAACATCTATGCGCCGCTGGCCAACCGGCTTGGCATTGGTCAGCTCAAATGGGAGCTGGAAGATCTCGCCTTCCGTTACCTGCACCCGGACACTTACAAGCAGATCGCCAAGCAGCTCGACGAGAAGCGGCTCGACCGTGAGCGCTACATTCGCGAGTTTGTGCAGTCCCTGCGCGACGGGCTCAAAGAGGCCGGAGTGGAAGCGGAGGTTTATGGCCGCCCGAAACACATCTACAGCATCTGGCGCAAGATGCAGAAGAAGCACCTCGAATTCAACGAGCTGTTCGATGTACGTGCCGTGCGGGTGGTGACCAAGCGGCTGCAGGATTGCTATGCGGCACTCGGTATCGTTCATACCCATTTCCACCATATTCCCCGCGAGTTTGACGACTATGTCGCCAACCCCAAACCCAATGGTTACCAGTCCATCCACACTGTCGTGGTGGGGCCAGAGGGCAAGACGGTGGAGATCCAGATCCGTACCGACCAGATGCATCAGGATGCCGAGCTCGGCGTTGCCGCGCATTGGCGTTACAAGGAAGGGGCGCAGGCTGCCAACAAAGCCAACAACTTTGAAGACAAGATCGAGTGGCTGCGCAAGCTGCTCGCCTGGCAGGAGGATCTCTCCGAGAGCGGATCCCTGCTCGAAGATCTGCGCAGTCAGGTATTCGAGGACAGGGTCTATGTGTTCACCCCGAAAGGGGATGTCATCGACCTGCCGGCGGGGGCCACCCCACTCGATTTTGCCTATCACGTCCACAGCATGATCGGCCACCGCTGCATCGGTGCCAAGATTGACGGCCGCATAGTGCCGTTCACCTATGCACTGCAGACCGGCGATCAGGTGGAGGTGATCACCCAGAAGGAGCCTAACCCGAGCCGCGACTGGATGAACCCCAACTCCGGCTTCCTGCGCTCCAGCCGGGCACGGGCCAAGGTGGCCACCTGGTTCAGAAAACTGGACAAGGACAAGAACATTGCCGCCGGCAAGGAACTGCTGGAAAAAGAGCTGGACAGACACAACCTGACCCTTTCCAAGGTCGACAAGGTGGTGCTGGAGCGTTTCCACGCCGAGGAGCTGGAAGACCTGTTGGCCGGCATTGGCAGCGGCGACATTCGCATCAACCAGCTGCTCAACTACCTGGACACTCGTTACAACAAGCCGACGGCGGAGGAAGAAGATCGCCGGGTGCTGGAAAAACTGGAGCAGAAGGCCAATACCCCGTTCAGGCCCAAGCCCAAGGATCACATAGTGGTGGAAGGGGTCGGCAATCTGATGACCCACATAGCCCGTTGCTGTCAGCCCATTCCGGGCGACACCATACAGGGTTTCATCACCATGGGGCGCGGGGTCTCCATCCACAGAGATGATTGCGAGCAGCTCAAGGAGCTCTCCCGCCGCAACCCGGAGCGGTTGATCGATGCCGTGTGGGGAGAGAACTACTCAGGTGGCTATGGCCTTACCATCCGTATCCTCTCCAATGATCGCTCGGGTCTGCTGCGGGACATCACCACAGTGCTGGCCAACGAGAAGATCAACGTTATGGGGGTGCGTTCGCGCTCCAACGTGCGCGAGCAGACTGCCGAGATCGACATGGAGCTGGAGATCTACAACATCAACGCCTTCAACCGGGCCTTGGCCAAGTTGAGCCAGCTCAATGACGTGATCAGCGCCAAGCGCCTCTGATGGTGACCCGCCCGCAGCCGTGACCGACCGCAAGGTCGGTCACTGTTTCCCTCCTGATCACGCCCCCTGCAACCACGAATGGAAAGCTAACATCCCATGTCCCAACGTTACGATCTGCCCCAACTGCTCGATATCATGTCTCGTCTGCGTGACCCGCAAGGGGGTTGCCCCTGGGATCTCAAGCAGAGCTTCCAGACCATAGTGCCTCACACCCTGGAAGAGGCCTATGAGGTTGCCGATGCCATCGAAACCCGCGATTGGCAGGGGTTGAAGGGGGAACTCGGCGATCTGCTGTTCCAAGTGGTCTTCTACGCCCAGCTTGGCAAGGAGCAGGGGCTGTTCGATTTCGCCGATATCGTCGATGCGGTGAGCGAGAAGCTCATTCGCCGTCATCCCCATGTGTTTTCCGATGCGGATCTTGGCGATGAGCAGGCGGTCAAGGTGAACTGGGAGGCGGAAAAAGCCAAAGAGCGGGCGGCACTCGATAAAGAGAGCGTGCTGGATGATATTCCGCTCTCGCTGCCGGCCCTGACTCGCGCCGCCAAGATCCAGAAGCGCTGCGCCACCGTCGGCTTTGACTGGAAAACCTTGGGACCTGTGGTGGACAAGATCCACGAAGAGATCGACGAGGTGATGGAAGAGGCACTGATGGCCGACGTGGACGAGGCGCGGGTGAGCGATGAGCTCGGCGATCTCTTGTTTGCCACCGTCAATCTGGTGCGTCACTTGGGCAAGGATCCGGAGCAGGTGCTGCGGGGCGCCAACGCCAAGTTCGAGCGTCGCTTTCGGCAGGTTGAGCAATTTATCGCTGCGGAAGGCTTGAAAATGACCGATTGTTCGCTCGAAAAGCTGGACTCCGCCTGGGACAAGGCCAAGGAAACCGAACAAAGTTGATTTGGCGCAAGACGATGGCGCTGTGAGCCTGATAGATTTTTGTTCATTGTTTGGGAGTGGGGGTTTTGGTATACTGTTTCCCCGTCCTGCTTCATCCCCGAAGCACCCCTTAAAATTCCCTAAACTTCTTTCAGGTTCAGCATGACGACAAAATATATTTTTGTAACTGGTGGCGTTGTTTCATCCCTCGGCAAAGGCATTGCCGCAGCTTCTCTGGCAGCCATTCTGGAAGCCCGTGGTCTGGATGTGACCATCATGAAACTGGACCCCTATATCAACGTGGATCCGGGCACAATGAGCCCGACCCAGCACGGTGAAGTGTTCGTAACCGAGGACGGGGCCGAGACCGATCTGGATCTGGGCCACTACGAGCGTTTCATCCGCACCAAGATGACTCGCCGCAACAACTTTACCACTGGCCGCATCTACGCTGACGTGCTGCGCAAAGAGCGCCGTGGCGACTATCTGGGCGCCACTATTCAGGTTATCCCGCACATCACCAACGCCATCAAGGAGCGGGTGATTGCCGGTGCCGAAGGCCATCAGGTTGCCATCGTCGAAGTGGGCGGTACCGTGGGTGACATCGAGTCCCTGCCGTTCCTCGAAGCCATTCGTCAGCTGGCGGCTGAAGTGGGCCGCAACAGCGCCATGTTCATGCACCTGACTCTGGTTCCTTACCTGGCGGCTGCCGGTGAACTGAAGACCAAGCCGACCCAGCACTCCGTGAAAGAGTTGCTCTCCATCGGTATTCAGCCGGATGTACTGATCTGCCGTTCCGATCGCACCATTCCGGCCAACGAGCGTGCCAAGATCGGTCTGTTCTGCAACGTGCCGGAGCGCGCCGTCATCTCCATGAAAGACGTCGACTCCATCTACAAGATCCCGGCACTGCTCAAGTCCCAGAATCTGGACTCCTACTTCACCGAGCGTTTCGGTCTGGAGTGCAAGGAAGCCGACTTGTCCGAGTGGGAACAGGTTGTCTTCGAAGAGGCCAACTCGACTGCGGAAGTGACCATCGGCATGGTCGGCAAGTATGTTTCTCTGCCGGATGCTTACAAGTCTGTCAACGAGGCGCTCAAGCACGGTGGCCTGAAGACCCGTCTCTCCGTCACCATCAAGTACATCGACTCTCAAGACATCGAGACCCGCGGCTTCGAGCTGCTGGAAGGCCTAGATGCGATCTTGGTTCCGGGTGGTTTCGGTGAGCGTGGTGTGGAAGGCAAGATCCTGGCTGCCCAGTATGCCCGTGAGAACAAGATCCCTTACCTGGGTATCTGTCTCGGCATGCAGGTTGCTATGATCGAATTCGCGCGCAACGTCGCTGGCATGACAGGTGCTCACTCCTCTGAATTCAAGAAAGATTGCGCCTATCCGGTTGTCGGTCTCATCACTGAGTGGGTGGATGACGAAGGCAACGTCGAGACCCGTACCGAGAAGTCCGATCTGGGTGGCACCATGCGTCTGGGCTCCCAGCTCTGCCACTTGGTCGAGGATTCCAAGGTGCGTCAGATGTACGGCAGCCCGACCATTTACGAGCGCCACCGTCACCGTTACGAAGTGAACAACAAGCTGCTGCCGCAGATTGAAGCGGCAGGTCTGAAAGTGACCGGTCTCTCCGCCGACAAGAAACTGGTGGAAATTATCGAGATCCCGGATCACCCCTGGTTTGTGGCGGCGCAGTTCCACCCGGAGTTCACCTCAACTCCCCGTGATGGCCACGCCCTGTTTGCCGGTTTTGTGAAGGCGGCAGGCGAGTATCAGAAGCGTAATCTGAAGTAATTGAAAATAAATGCGGTTGAGGCTCTGTGCCACAGCCGCTTTTTTTGGCATATTTTTGTTGTTTTTTTACGAAACCTGAGGAAATACACATGTCCAAGATCGTTAAAGTGATCGGTCGTGAAATCATCGACTCCCGTGGTAACCCGACCGTTGAGGCCGAAGTTCACCTGGAAGGTGGTTTTGTTGGTATGGCAGCTGCTCCGTCTGGCGCGTCCACTGGTTCCCGCGAAGCGCTGGAACTGCGTGACGGCGACAAGAGCCGTTTCCTGGGTAAAGGCGTGCTGAAAGCCCTCGAAGCCGTAAACGGCCCGATCGCTCAAGCTCTGCTGGGTAAAGATGCCAAGGACCAGGCTGCTATCGACCAGATCATGATCGACCTCGACGGCACCGAGAACAAATCCAAGTTTGGCGCTAACGCCATCCTGGCTGTTTCCCTGGCCAACGCCAAGGCCGCTGCTGCTGCCAAAGGCATGCCGCTGTATGCTCACATCGCCGAACTGAACGGCACTGCGGGTGTTTACTCCATGCCGCTGCCGATGATGAACATCATCAATGGTGGTGAGCACGCCGACAACAACGTCGACATCCAGGAGTTCATGATCCAGCCGGTTGGCGCCAAGACCCTGAAAGAAGCCGTTCGCATGGGTGCTGAAGTGTTCCACAACCTGGCCAAAGTGCTGAAGTCCAAGGGCTACAACACTGCAGTGGGTGACGAAGGTGGTTTCGCTCCCAACCTGAAATCCAACGCCGAAGCGCTGGAAGTGATCGCAGAAGCCGTTGCTGCTGCTGGCTATGTCCTGGGTAAAGATATCACCCTGGCCATGGACTGCGCTGCTTCCGAGTTCTACGACGCCGAGAAGAAAGAGTACAACCTGAAAGGCGAAGGTCGTATCTTCACCTCCAACGAGTTCTCTGACTACCTGGCTGACCTGACCACCAAGTTCCCGATCGTCTCCATCGAAGATGGCCTGGACGAATCTGACTGGGACGGTTTCGCTTACCAGACCAAAGAGCTGGGCAAAAAGATCCAGATCGTGGGTGACGACCTGTTCGTAACCAACACCAAGATCCTGAAGCGCGGCATCGACAACGGCATCGCCAACTCCATCCTGATCAAGTTCAACCAGATCGGTTCCCTGACCGAAACTCTGGCTGCCATCAAGATGGCCAAAGACGCTGGTTACACTGCCGTCATCTCCCACCGTTCCGGTGAGACCGAAGACGCGACCATCGCCGACCTGGCTGTGGGTACCGCTGCTGGCCAGATCAAGACCGGTTCCATGAGCCGTTCTGACCGTGTTGCCAAGTACAACCAGCTGATCCGTATCGAAGAAGCTCTGGGTGCCAAAGCTCCTTTCAACGGTCTGAAAGAAGTGAAAGGCCAGGCTTAATTCCAGCCCGCCCTTAATCTGCTCAAAGCCCCGCCAATCTGGCGGGGCTTTTTCGTATCTGGCTCAGCCGCTTGCGGTTTCTGCATTTTTTATTCCGGCCCAACCCATACGGGGCACAGGCTTCCTTTTGTCTTGCCTGCGAATATGGGAAACTAGGCCGCTTGAAGGAGACTCAGTGCATGCGGCTACTCACTCTTATCCTGCTCTTCCTGTTGGGAGGGCTTCAATACGATCTCTGGCTGGGGAAGAATGGCCTGTCCGATTATCACGAATTGTCTGATGCCATCTCCCGGCAGCAGCAGGATAATCTGGTACTCAAGGATCGTAATAACCTGATTTATCGCGAGATTGATGATTTAACCTCGGGCCTTGAGGCCATCGAGGAGTTGTCGCGCAACGATCTTGGCTACATCAAGCAGGGCGAGACCTTCTACCGGATTATCCCCAAGGATAAAGATCAGGAGACGGCGCCGGACGATGAGCCCTACGATGACTGATGCGAAAATCACTGGCGTGATCGCTATCGTCCCGGCCGCTGGCATCGGCAGCCGGATGGGGGCCGATTGTCCCAAGCAGTACCTGCACCTGGCGGGCAAGACCATTCTCGAACATACCCTGGAGCGGCTGCTCTCTCACCCGGCGATAGCGCAGGTGATAGTGGCGCTGGCGCCTCATGATCGCGGGTTTGAAACCCTGCCAGTGGCGGCCGACTCGCGTATCCTGCGGGTAGAGGGGGGCGCCGAGCGCGCCTTTTCCGTTCTCAATGCGTTACATGCGGCCGACAGTGACTGGGTGTTGGTTCACGATGCCGCCCGTCCCTGTCTGACCCATGGCGATCTCGATGCCCTGATCGCCGCCGCCATCCAGTGTGGGGGCGCCATTCTCGGCAGCCGGGTGCGCGATACCATGAAGCGCTCTGATGCTGCAGGCAACATCATTGGTACCGTCGATCGCGAGCAGCTCTGGCATGCGCTGACGCCGCAGATGTTCCCCGCTCGCACCCTGAAGCGAGCGCTGGAGGAGGGACTGGCACTGGGGGCCACCATCACTGACGAGGCCTCTGCCATGGAGCGTGCCGGTTTCACGGTGCGGATGGTGGAAGGACGTGCTGACAATATCAAGGTAACCCGGCCTGAGGATCTCTCTCTGGCTGGGCTGTTTTTAAGCCAGCAGAGATAAGCCGTTTTTGCGACGGATGTGTCCACTGGCGATGAAAGTGACTTAAAGGAGCAGGCATGATCCGGATTGGACGTGGTTTTGACGTGCACAAAATTGACGAGGTAGGTCCCTGTATGTTGAGAGGACGCCAAGCATGATGCGAATTGGTCATGGTTTTGATGTACACAAGTTTGGTGGAGTTGGGCCTTGCATGCTGGGCGGGGTTGCGGTTCCGTACGAGCAAGGACTGCTTGCTCACTCCGACGGTGATGTGGTGCTGCACGCTGTGAGCGATGCCTTGCTGGGCGCCATCGGCGCCGGTGACATAGGCCGCCACTTTCCCGATACCGCTGCGCAATTCAAGGGGATCGACAGTCGTATCCTGCTGCGAGACGTTTTTGTCCGGGTAAAAACCGCGGGCTATGCCATCGGCAATCTGGATGTGACCATCATAGCCCAGGCCCCCAAGATGGCGCCCCATATCGACGCCATGTGCGCCGTACTGGCCGCCGACCTGCAATGTGATTTGAACCGAGTGAATGTCAAGGCGACTACCACAGAACAACTCGGCTTTACGGGGCGCAAGGAAGGGATCGCCACCGAAGCCGTCGTCTTACTGGTGAAACAATAATGTTGGAACAGCTCAGTTATTTGCATGGTGTGCCTGCCGCCAAGGGCATTCTCAAGGCCGAGGCCAGCGATTTTGTGGTGGTTGAAGATCTGGGCTTCGAGCCTTGTGGTGAAGGTGAGCACATCTTCGTCCGGGTTCGCAAAACCGGCGAGAACACTGCCTGGGTTGCGGGCCTGCTGGCCGATGCAGCCGGGGTTAACCGCAATGCGGTGACGTGGGCTGGCCTCAAAGATCGCCACGCTGTGACCGAGCAGTGGTTCGGCATCCACTTGCCGGGCAAAACCGAGCCGGACTTGTCGGTGGTCGAGAGCGACAGCATCCAGATTTTGCAAGCCAGGCGTCACAACCGCAAATTGCGGGTTGGCTACCTCAAGGGCAACCATTTCACCTTGCGCCTCACCGGTCTGGCGCAGGCCGACGGGCTGGAGGCCCGCCTGCAAGCCATCGCCACTCAAGGGGTGCCCAATTACTATGGCGAGCAGCGTTTCGGCCGGGGTGGCAACAACCTGGAAGCGGCCAAGGCGATGTTTGCCGGCAAGCGGATCAAGGATCGCAACAAGCGCTCTCTCTATCTCTCCGCCGCCCGCAGCATGCTGTTCAATGCCATCGTCAGTGCCCGTATCGAGCAGGGGTTGGCCCATCAGCTGCTGGCTGGCGACTGCGTGATGCTAAAAGGCAGCCATTCCATCTTCAGTGAAGAGATGCTGACCCCTGAGCTGGCGGCACGGCTGGCTTCCGGTGACGTGCAGCTGACCGCCCCCCAGTGGGGACGCGGCCGCCTGGCAAGCCAGGGCGCTGCCGCCGAGTTTGAGCAGGCGGTGCTGGCTCCTTATGCCGAGTGGTGTGATGGGCTGGAAAAAGCAGGACTGGATCAGGATCGCCGCCCGCTGCTGCTCAAGCCGGAGCAGATGAGCTGGCAGCTGGACGGCGAGGTGTTGACCTTGTCCTTCTTCTTGCCGGCCGGCGCCTTTGCGACCAGCGTGGTACGTGAATTAATGCAGGCCGAAGAGGCCGATCATGGTTTCAGGAATCAGTCCGATGCGAATTCTGGTCAGTAATGACGATGGTGTGCATGCCGAGGGTATTCGCGCGCTCAGCGATGCACTGAGGGCGTGTGGCGAGGTCACAGTAGTTGCGCCGGATCGCAATCGCAGCGGCGCGAGTCACTCCCTGACGCTGGAAGTACCGCTGCGGGTCTCCCGTATCAGCGAAAACGGTTACTATGCGGTGAAGGGCACCCCGACCGACTGTGTGCATCTGGCGGTCAACGAACTGGTGCGCCCCGAGCCGGACATGGTCGTTGCAGGCATCAATCATGGCGCCAACCTGGGAGATGATGTCATCTACTCAGGCACGGTCGCGGCGGCGACCGAAGGACGCCATCTCGGTTTCCCCTCCCTTGCTATCTCACTGGTAGGACGGACCCACTTCGCCACGGCGGCCCATTATGCAGCTCAACTGGTGAGGGGGGTGATGGTGCATCCGCTGCCTGCCGATCAGATCCTCAATGTGAACGTGCCCGACCTGCCCCTTGATCAGGTAAAGGGGATCAAGGTGACACGCCTTGGCAATCGACATCGGGCGGAGTCGGTGATCTGTACCGAGGATCCCCGTGGTCAGCCGATCTACTGGATTGGTCCCCCCGGCAACCAGCAAGATGCGGGAGAAGGCACGGATTTCGCCGCCATCGAGCAGGGCTATGTCTCGATCACCCCCCTGACCATCGATATGACTGCATACAGCAGTCTGGCGGGTCTGGGGGCTTGGTTAGACCTGCAGGGATGAAGGTGTGATAGTACAGCGCCTGTTGAACCAGCTGATCGCACAGGACATTCGTGATTTCCGCGTACTCGCGGCGATTGCGAAAGTGCCGCGTCAGCTGTTTGTGGATGAAGCCATGGCCCACAAGGCATGGGATAACACGGCGTTGCCCATCGGTAATGGTCAGACCATCTCCCAGCCTTACATGGTGGCGCGGATGACCGAGCTGCTGATCCAGAATGATCCGGCCCACGTGCTGGAGATTGGTACTGGTTCCGGTTACCAGACCGCCGTGCTGGCACATCTGGTGGAGCACGTCTATACGGTGGAGCGGATCAAGTCGCTGCAGTTCCAGGCCCGGCGCCGACTGCGCCAGCTTGATCTGCACAACGTCTCGGCCAAGCACGGCAACGGCTGGCTGGGGTGGCCCAATAAAGGGCCGTTCGATGCAATCCTGGTGACGGCAGCGGCCAGTGAGGTGCCTACTGCTCTCACCGATCAACTGGCCGATGGTGGCCGTCTGGTACTGCCGGTGGGTGATAGTCATCAGACTTTGCAGCTAATCGAACGGGCTGGTTCCCAGCTGACCAGCCGGATCCTGGAGCCTGTGCGCTTTGTTCCCCTAATTGATGGAGATGTTGAGTGAAGCTGTTTTCTCGTCTGTATGTGCTGGTGATGCAGTGGGCTCGTCACAGGTATGCCCCTTATTATCTGGCGATCACTGCTTTCATCGAGTCGGTGTTCTGGCCTATCCCGGTTGACGTCATGCTGGCGCCCATGGCGCTGGCCAAGCCGCACAAGGCGTGGGACTACGCTACCCTGGCGACGATCTTCTCCGTATTGGGGGCCGTGTTCGGCTATGCGCTCGGCTATGCCCTGTGGGAGCCGCTGGTGCAGCCGTTGGTGGTCTCTGTGGGGTATGAAGGCAAGATTGCCCTGGCACAGCAGTGGTTCGAGCAGTGGGGCATCTGGGTGATTTTTATTGCCAGCTTCACGCCAATCCCCTACAAGGTGTTTACCGTCACGGCGGGCTTGCTGCATATGGCACTGTTGCCCTTCATTGTGACCTCGTTGATCGGCCGTGGCATGCGCTTCTTCCTGGTGGCAGGCCTGATGCGCTGGGGCGGTGAGAAAATGGAGCGCAAGCTGATGCACTATGTGGATGTGCTGGGCTGGCTCTGTATTGGTTTGGCCGTTGCGGCCTATTTCTGGTTTAGTCGTTAAGGATCCACTATGCGTTCGCGTGTCTGGCAAGGAAGCAGTATCGTCGTGTTGTCATGGCTGCTGCTCGCTTGCTCTTCCAGCAAGACTGCTGCTCCGGTACAGGGATTGGGCAATGATCGCCTTGTTTCCACCATACCGGCTCGTCATGGGGCGGCCCAACCTGCTATTCAGGGCAACAGCTACACGGTGAAAAAAGGGGATACCCTCTACTCCATCGCCTTCAATTCGGGTAACGATGTGCCATCACTGGCCAGCCTCAACGGTATCAGCCCTCCCTATAACATCTACCCGGGACAGCAACTCAGGCTCGATGCATCCGGTAGCAATACCCTGACTGCCAATCGCAGCGCCAGCACCTATCAGGTGCGTCGTGGCGACACGTTAAGCAGTATTGGCCGTCAGTTTGGCATGTCGAATCAAACACTTGCACAGCGCAACAACCTGCAGGCACCCTATGGGCTCCATGTTGGTCAGGTGCTGAACGTGCAGTCTGCCGCTATGGGCGGTGGCCAGATGGTTGCCGTGACGCGTCCTGTCACACCGCAAAGTAGCGGCCCCAAACCGCTGGCAATGGCACCATCAGGTACGACCACACCATTTATCAAACAGAAAACGATTGCTCAGCCATCTTCAAAAGAATACGCTCAGATAAGAGAACAAAAAAACAACAATAAACCTCAGTCGAGACTTTCTTGGCACTGGCCGACGCAAGGCCGGATAGTTGAGGGTTTCTCCGTTGCAGAACAGGGAAACAAAGGCATAGATATCGCTGGCCAGAAGGGGCAACCCGTCTACGCAGCGAGTGGCGGAAAAGTCGTCTATGCGGGTAGCGCACTAAGGGGTTATGGCAAGCTGATCATCCTCAAGCATGATGATGACTACCTCTCGGCTTATGCTCACAACGACGAGTTGCGAGTGAAGGAAGGGGATAGCGTCAAAGGCGGAGCGGTCATTGCCAACATGGGTAGCACGGACGCGCCGGATGTGCGTTTGCACTTTGAAATCCGGTATCGAGGCAAGTCGATAAACCCGATGAGCTATTTGCCAAAGCGTTAACCCCAGAGAGTTAAGTCTTACTCTGGTTCAGGTCAGGGAGACACACCATGAGCCAAGAACAACTGGTTATGCAGGATGCCGAGTTAGAGTTCGACGAAGAGCTGGAGACCCGTGAGGAAGAAGAGGTTCAGGAAGTAGCCGCTGAAGTTGAAGAGACTATTTCCGATGAACTGATGGCTCCGGAAGTCAACAAGGTGATGGATGCTACCCAGCTCTATTTGGGGGAGATTGGCTTCTCCCCCTTGCTCACCGCCGAAGAAGAAGTCTATTACGCTCGTCGTGCGTTGCGAGGCGACAAAGCCGCTCGCAAGCGCATGATTGAGTCCAACCTGCGATTGGTGGTCAAGATCGCCCGTCGCTACAACAACCGCGGCCTGGTGCTGCTGGATCTCATCGAAGAGGGCAACCTTGGCCTCATCCGCGCGGTAGAGAAGTTCGACCCGGAACGCGGCTTTCGTTTTTCCACCTATGCCACCTGGTGGATCCGCCAGACCATAGAGCGGGCCATCATGAACCAGACCCGCACCATCCGTCTGCCTATTCATGTGGTCAAAGAGCTGAACGTTTATCTGCGTACTGCTCGTGAACTCTCCCATCGTCTCGATCATGAACCGACTGCAGAGGACATCGCCTTTGCACTGGATCGCTCGGTAGACGACGTAAATCGTATGCTCAAGCTCAACGAGAAGATCACCTCGGTGGATACCCCCATCGGTGGCGATCGTGACAAGGCGCTGCTGGATGTGCTCTCTGATGAACGTGGCATGGGGCCCGAGCTGGAGTCGCAGGATGACGACATGCGTGCCAGCATAGTGCACTGGCTGGAAGAGCTTAATCCCAAGCAGCGCGAAGTACTGGCACGTCGTTTCGGTCTGCTCGGTTATGAACCGGCCACGCTGGAAGATGTAGGATCCGAGATAGGCTTGACCCGGGAGCGGGTACGCCAGATCCAGGTGGAAGGACTACGTCGCCTGCGGGAGATCCTGCTGGGGCAGGGGCTCTCCATTGAGGCGCTGTTTCGTACCAATTAGTTAGTACCAAGGCAGTCTGATACTGCTGATAGAAATGAAGAAGGGGCCGTGGGCCCCTTCTTCTATTGCAACTGGATCCGCAGGATCACACGGGATCCAGAGTGTCCAGTGGCCAGCGTGGCACTGCTTTGACCGCCAGCGGCTCGAATACACCTGCCTTCAGGCGCTGCATGCCAGCATAGGCGATCATGGCGCCGTTATCGGTGCAATATTCGGTGCGCGGATAGAACACCTCACCCTTGAGGCTCTCCATCAGCTCGGCCAGCTGGGCACGCAGGTGACGGTTGGCACTGACGCCACCGGCCACCACCAGCCGTTTTAGGCCGGTCTCTTTCAGCGCGCGGCGGCACTTGATAGCCAAGGTATCGACCACCGCATCTTCAAACGCACGGGCGATATCGGCACGGGTCTGCTCATCATCACCGTTAGCAGCTATGGTGTTGGCGGCAAAGGTCTTGAGACCGGAAAAGCTCATGTCGAGCCCCGGGCGGTCAGTCATGGGACGGGGGAAGTGGAAACGTCCGGTTGTGCCCTTTTCTGCCAGCCTGGAAAGCAGTGGGCCACCCGGGTAGTCCAGTCCCATCAGCTTTGCCGTCTTGTCAAAGGCTTCGCCAGCCGCATCGTCGATGGATTCACCCAACAGCTGATAGCTGCCGATACCATCGACCCGCACCAGCATAGAGTGACCACCGGAGACCAGCAGCGCCACGAAGGGGAACTCGGGGGCTCTCTCTTCCAGCATGGGGGCCAGCAGGTGGCCTTCCATATGATGTACGGCGATGGCCGGTTTGTTCCACGCCATGGCCAGCGAGCGGCCTATGGTGGCCCCCACCAGAATGGCGCCAACCAGACCCGGCCCCGCTGTATAGGCGATGCCGTCGATGTCATCTTTCCCCAGTCCCGCCTCTTGCAATGCGGCCTGGATCAAGGGGATCGTCTTGCGAACGTGATCCCGGCTGGCGAGCTCGGGGACAACGCCACCGTAGTCCGCATGCAGCTTGACCTGGCTGTACAACTGATGGGAAAGGATCCCTTTTTGATCGTCGAAGATCGCGATCCCGGTTTCGTCACAGGATGTCTCTATGCCCAATACACGCATTGCTAAAAAATTTCACTGCTAAAATGAGACGGCTATGGTAACCTTCGCGGGTTTTTTAAACCAGAGCGATCTCTGCGGGTTTACTTTCATTCCCTGTCCAGAGTATAATTTCGCACCATTTTAAGACATGCTGATCGACTGATGGTCAGCGAACAATATATCACTGAGGTGAAAGGCACATGCCAGTAATCAAAGTCCGTGAAAATGAGCCGTTTGACGTTGCTCTGCGTCGCTTCAAGCGTTCTTGCGAAAAGGCCGGTATCCTGTCTGAAGTTCGTAGCCGTGAGTTCTACGAGAAGCCGACTACCATTCGTAAGCGCGCCAAAGCGTCTGCTGTAAAGCGTCACGCCAAGAAGCTGTCTCGCGAAAACGCACGTCGTATCCGCCTGTACTAATCGGGAGATAATGCCGTGTCTCTGAAGGATCAACTCAAGGATCAACAAAAACTTGCCATGCTTGCCAGAGATAAGGCTCGCTTGGGGGCGATCCGCTTGTTGATGGCAGAAATCAAGCAACGTGAAGTTGATTCCCGTATCGAGCTCAATGATGAGGATATCCTCGCTGTCGTGACCAAAATGGTCAAACAGCGCCGCGATTCCATCAGCCAATTTGAAGCTGCCGGTCGCCAGGATCTCGCCGACAAAGAGTCCGCCGAGATCGTTGTGCTGCAGGAATTCCTGCCACAACAGCTGACCGCAGACGAAATTGCCGCACTGATTGAGCAAGCCATCACTGAAAGTGGTGCTGCCGTCATGGCTGATATGGGCAAGGTCATGGCTGTCTTGAAGCCGAAAATTCAGGGGCGTGCCGATGTCGGCGCCGTCAGTGCTCAGGTGAAAACCCGCTTGGCGTAACAGGCAACTCTCTTGTTTGGTCGAAGAAGCCGTGCTTCCCTGGGAATGCGCGGCTTTTTTATTTTCTACGCAGTGAAACAGGACGGTTATGGCAGGCAGGATCCCACAATCCTTTATCGATGATCTGCTCGTACGCACAGACATAGTCGAGCTGATCGACTCGCGAGTGCGGCTGAAAAAAGCCGGTAAGAACTACCAGGCTTGCTGCCCTTTTCATAACGAAAAAAGCCCTTCTTTTACCGTCAGCCAGGAAAAACAGTTCTATCACTGTTTCGGTTGTGGTGCCCACGGCAATGCCATCGGTTTTGTCATGGAGTACGACGGTCTCGAATTTCCCGATGCCATCGAAGAGCTCGCCAGCATGCAGGGCATGCAGGTACCTCGCGAGCAGAGCATGGGTGGCTCCGCCAGTTCCCAACCCGCCGTCAGCAAGGATCTCTATGAGCTGATGAGCCAGATCGCCCGCTTCTATGAAAGCAACCTGAAGAGTGCCCCCCAGGCGGTGGAATACTTGAAGGGGCGCGGGCTGACCGGGGAAGTGGTCAAGCGTTTCAATATTGGTTATGCCCCAGCAGATTGGGATCAGGTGAGACGCCGTTTTGGCGCCAGCCGCGATCACGAGCAGTTGCTCATCTCGGGTGGCATGTTGATCACTCGTGACAGCGGTGCCGGCAGCTATGATCGTTTCCGCGATCGCATCATGTTCCCGATCCGGGACAAGCGCGGTCGAGTCATAGGTTTTGGTGGCCGGGTGCTGGGCGACGGTACGCCCAAGTACCTCAACTCGCCGGAAACCCCGATCTTCCACAAGGGGCGAGAGCTGTTCGGCCTCTACGAGGTAAAGCAGGCACACAAGGATCCTCGCAGGATCCTGGTAGTCGAAGGCTACATGGATGTGGTGGCGCTCGGTCAATACGACATCGATTATGCGGTGGCTGCACTGGGTACTGCTACCACCACTGACCATATTCACACCCTGTTTCGCACCACGGCAGAGGTGGTTTGCTGCTACGACGGTGACAATGCCGGTCGTGAAGCGGCCTGGCGAGCGCTGGATAATGCACTGTCCCATCTGCAGGATGGACGTGAACTCAAGTTCGTGTTCCTGCCCGATGGAGAAGATCCGGATTCGCTGGTGCGTCAGATTGGCAAGGAAGGTTTTGAGGCCTTGCTGGATCAAGCTCAACCCTTCGCCGACTTCATGTTCGAGCGTCTGGGGCGGGATGCGGCCCTCTCCGGTGAGGCGGGCAAGTTCGAGGTGGCCAACAAGGTAGCCGAGCTTATTCGCCGCGTACCGGAAGGATTTACCCGCGAAGGGTTGATCACCCGCCTCTCCAGCATGATGCGCTGGGGGGAGAATAAACAGCGTATTGCCGAATTGTTCGCCCGCAATAGCCAACCGAAGGCAGAACTCACCAAACCCAAAGCGGCCAAGCTGACACCATTGCGCCGAGCACTGGCGCTGATGGTGCAGTATCCGTCGGTCACCGCCGAACTGCCAGCCATGCCTGAGCTGGCTGGATTGCGGGTACAAGGCATCAAGTTTCTGCTACAGCTGCATCAGCAGATCCTGGCGCAATCCGGCATTACTACCGGTATCTTGCTGGAACACTGGCGTGGCACCAAAGAAGGCGAGATCCTGGCCCAGCTGGCAATGCACGACTTGTTTGAAGAGGTAAAGCTCGACCAGGATCCGGATATTCTGGGAGAATTGCAGGATACCTTCGTCGGCTTTATCAACCAGTTTCTGAAGCAACGAATTGAAGAATTGCAGGCCAAAGTGGCTCAGGAAGGGCTAAGCTCTGAGGAAACACAGGAGCTGATGATGTTGATTAGAGAAGTACAGACTGAGAAAAGAAATGAGAGTGGGGCTTGATAATTGAGTGATTAGTCCCAATATAAATAGCGTTGCCCGAATCGACGGGATTAAAAGCAAACACTTTATGACCGCCTGGCCCCGACAATACTGCGGGCAGGGGTTTCTCACGACCGACGCCGCAACCAGACATAGCATGTCTGGCGGTTTTCTATTAGAATTGGCTATTTGCGCAGCAGCGCACTGTACGCGCAACCTAGCATCACCAACCGGATGAGTTCTATGGAGCAAACCCCGCAGTCTCAGCTTAAACTCCTCGTTGCCAAAGGTAAAGAACAGGGCTACCTGACCTATGCCGAGGTGAACGATCACCTCCCGCAAGACATTGTCGACTCTGACCAGATCGAAGACATCATCCAGATGATCAACGACATGGGTATTCAGGTGGTTGAAAACGCCCCGGATGCCGATGACCTTATCATGGCTGAAGGTGGTACCGCCGATGAGGACGCTGCCGAAGCAGCGGCCCAGGCACTGGCATCTGTTGAATCTGAGATTGGTCGTACGACCGATCCCGTCCGCATGTACATGCGGGAAATGGGTACCGTCGAACTGCTGACCCGCGAAGGCGAAATCGACATCGCCAAGCGGATCGAAGACGGTATCAACCAGGTACAAAGCTCCGTTGCAGAGTACCCGGAAGCGATTACCTATCTGCTCGAGCAGTATGATAAATACGAAGCCGAACAGCTGCGTCTGTCCGACATCATCTCAGGTTTTATCGATCCCAACGAGGCCGATGATGTAGCACCGACTGCTACCCATATCGGTTCCGAGCTCGGCGAAGATGATCTGGCCGACGAAGACGAAGACGAAGACGAAGATGAAGACGACGATGGTGACAGCTCGGATGACGAAGGTGACGGTGGTCCTGATCCGGAAGTTGCTCGCGAGAAGTTTGGTGATCTGCGTGCCCAGTATGAGGTAACTCGTCTCTCCATTCAGAAGAATGGCCGTGCTCACGAAGATACCCAGGCTGCGATTGCCCAGCTGGCCGATGTGTTCCGTCAATTCCGCCTGATGCCCAAGCAGTTCGATCGCCTGGTCAACAACATGCGCGAAATGATGGAGCGTGTCCGCGTGCAGGAACGCATCATCATGAAACTCTGCGTTGAGCAGGCCAAAATGCCGAAGAAAACCTTCGTTGCGGCCTTCACCAACAACGAGTGTGAAACTGCCTGGTTTGAATACCAGAAACAGGCTGGCAAGGCTTGGTCTCCACGTCTGCTTGAGATGGACGAAGAAGTACTGCGCTCCATCGGCAAACTGCAGCAGATTGAAGAAGAGACGGGGCTGTCCATCGCCCAGATCAAAGACATCAACCGTCGCATGAGCATTGGTGAGGCCAAGGCCCGCCGTGCGAAGAAAGAGATGGTTGAGGCCAACTTGCGTCTGGTTATCTCTATCGCCAAGAAGTACACCAACCGCGGTCTGCAGTTCCTGGATCTGATCCAGGAAGGCAACATAGGTTTGATGAAAGCGGTAGACAAGTTTGAATACCGTCGCGGCTACAAGTTCTCGACCTATGCCACCTGGTGGATCCGTCAGGCCATTACCCGCTCCATCGCGGATCAGGCCCGTACTATCCGTATTCCGGTGCACATGATCGAGACCATCAACAAGCTCAACCGTATCTCCCGTCAGATGCTGCAGGAGATGGGTCGTGAACCGAACCCGGAAGAGCTGGCCATGCGCATGGGCATGCCGGAAGACAAGATCCGCAAGGTACTGAAAATTGCCAAAGAGCCCATCTCCATGGAGACGCCCATTGGTGATGATGAAGATTCCCACCTGGGCGACTTCATCGAAGATAATACGCTTGCTTTGCCAGCTGACGCTGCGACCAGCGAGAGTTTGCGCAACGCTACCCGCGAAGTGCTGGCCGGTCTGACCGCTCGTGAAGCCAAGGTACTGCGGATGCGTTTCGGGATCGACATGAACACTGACCACACCCTTGAGGAAGTGGGCAAACAGTTCGACGTTACCCGCGAGCGTATTCGCCAGATCGAAGCCAAGGCGCTGCGCAAACTGCGTCATCCGAGCCGCTCGGAAGTGCTGCGCAGCTTCCTGGACGAATAGTCCCTAGGTATCTGCCCGAGTTGCCGTCTCAAAAGCCCCGCCATGCGGGGCTTTGTTTTATGCGGGTTTGACGAAGAGACCGGGGGAACAGACATATTGATAGCCGAGTGGACAAAATGTCGCCAAGTGATTGATCTGCCTATGGACTGACTAGCAGACATCCCCTATAATCCACGCCGCAAACCAACATTCTGGCCCCTTAGCTCAGTTGGTTAGAGCAGTCGACTCATAATCGATTGGTCGCCCGTTCAAGTCGGGCAGGGGCCACCAAATCCAGACAACGCCGCTCATCATGAGCGGCGTTGTCGTTTCTGGCGCTTACCATCACCGATCCAGAACAGTGGCGTAGAGCGCCATGGCGCGTCGATAAGGGATCAGATCGGGAGCGGTTGTCGTCTCTGCCAGCACCGCCAGCAGGCTCTCCATTCCCTCCTTGTGGCGCCCCATGTTGTAGCAAACCATGGCACGAAATACCTTCAACTCATTGGCATTCGGGAAGCAGACCAGACCCTGCTCTAAGGCCGCCAGCGCCTCCAGGTACTGCCTTGTGGTGCGATAAGGAGCTGCCAAGGCCGAGCCAGGCTCCGCGCAGCGCATCACCCGTTAATCCCAGTGCGATGGCCCGCTGATAGAGGGGGATCGCTTGTGCCTCTCGCCCCAGGTTATCGTGCAAGCCAGCCACTTCATAATGCAGCTTGGCGTCTTGCGGACGCTCTGCGAGCTGAAGCAGGCCGTGTTGACGAGCCTCTTCGATCCGTCCCTCGGCTTTCAGATTTTGTAGCTGTTCCATATGTGCTCCTGCATGGGAATGTCGACTCAGTATGCCTGCGAGTCGGCGACCGGGAAATGACAGAGGGCGCGCTATCGTGTGGGGGCAAGGGGCAGTTGAGATGGCCCCACATGAACAGGACCTCCTGCCCGGATGGGAAGGAGGCCCTGCTGGTTGGTAGCAACCTGAAAGCGTCGCAACCCCTTGGGGTTTACTGGGCGTTCAGGCTGTAGGTCAGGGTTTGATCGTTGAAGCGGACCACATAGGCTCCCACCACCGGGGTAGTGATGTCGGCACCGGTCAGCTCGGCGACGCCATCCTTGTTGGTATCCCCGTAGTTCTGGCTCCAGTCACCCTTTATATCGAACTTGAAGCGCTGGTTGGTCTGGCCATCGAAGGTGACTCGTGCTTCCCACTGATTGTCGGCGACCAGGGTCATGGCAAGAACACCCCAGCCGTTCGGGGTACCACGAAAGTGCAGGGTCGGCAGCTCGCTGGTGTAGGCGCCACTGCCGTCGGTCACGTTCACGGTCGCGCTGACACTGGCTGTCAGCCCTTCTGTATCGGTGACAGTGACTGTCACTGTGCGGGAACCCAGGGTATCGAACTGGACAGTCTCTGTCTTGCCGCTGCCACCGGTGGACCAGCTGTAACTCGCAACACCGGCATCATCGGCGGAACCTGAGGCGTCAAACACCAGGCTCTCACCCAGCTTGACGCTGGGGTTTTTGGGCGAGATGACCGCAACTGGTGCCTGGTTATTGTTCAACGCTGTGACCGTGTAGCTGAGATCGCTCTCCTTGAGGGCGATGCGATACTGGCCTGCACCATTGAAGTAGATATCCCTGCTGCTGCCTTTGTCGGCAATGCCGTCCCCTTCGTTGTCACCGTAGTTCTCGGTCCAGTTGCCAAATACATCGAACTTGAAGCGCTGGGCACCGCTGGTGTCACCGGCGCCGGTGAAGTTGACGATGGCCGACCAGATGCGGTTGGCATCCACCTGCATCGCCGTGTTGCCCCAGGTATTATGGGTACCGCGCAGGTTCAGGCTGCTGAATCGGTTACCCGGAATGACGCCACCGCAAGGGGCTGCCTTGGTACAGCCGGCCAGGATGGCGGCGGCCTTCATGCCGACGAGATTCAGGCTGGCCTTGCCGCTGCCGTCGACCTTGATGTAGGCGCCGCTGCAGTAATCATTGCCACTCAGGATGTTGCAGTACTCGCCAGCGGGCAGTCCGGTCTGGACTGAGGCCACCAGGTTGCCGCTTTCGTTGTTGATGGCGACGAAACCTTTGTCACCCCGACCGAAGGCAATCTGATTGTTGCCGTTATCCCACCAGTTGTTGACCGGCAGATCCTTGGTCTGGTTGTGGAACATGGCCATGTTCATGATCTGTGGACGGCGTTGTTCACAGTTCCACTGGGTATCGGAGCAAGGTGTGCTGCCGGGGGCGCCCTTGTCGGTTTCGTAGGTACCCATGTTCTCGAAGCGATATCCCGACATTACCTGCTTCCAGCCATAGGGCCAGGCCATCATGAAGACGTTGGCCAGCTCATAGCGGGCACCGTTCATAAAAGTGAGCATGCCGCCGCCACCGTGACCGCGCTCGCGGTCGTGGTTGACCACGAAGATGAAGGACTTGTCGGAAGGGAGCAGGCCCCAGCTCTCTCCCAGGGTCTTAAGATTCTTGATCTTGCCGTTGAAGTTGGCAGCGAGATCGGTGCCGTACTTGAACTCGGTGACTGTGTCGATATGGGTGTAGCGATTGGGCTGGATCTCGGCGGATTCACCACCTGCACCGATCACTTCCAGATAGGCTTTTGGGGAGCCTGCCTTGACGAGGATGGCCTTCACATCGGCAGGGGCCATGTGTTTGGCCGCGTCAACCCGAAAACCCGCAACTCCCCAACCGAGCAGGGTCTTCATATAGGTGGCAATCTGATCCTGCACATAGGGCGACTCGGTTTTCAGGTCCGGCATCCCGTAAAGCGCGCCATTCCAGACGTTGTTGCTGTCGCCGTAGTTGGTGATGTCACCGCTATGGTGGAAGTCGTTGTAGCCGAACTGGGGATACTGATATTGCCCCGAGTTGTAGCTGCCGCCGCCGGTGGCGGTTCCCGTGCCCGATGCCAGCTGGTTGAAGACGGCATCGGCGTAGATCTTGACCCCGGCGGCGTTACATCGGGCGATCATGCTCTTGAGCTCCGCCTCGTTGCCGCCATGGCTATTGAAATTTTTGAAGCTGACAGGTTGATAGACGGTCCACCAGACCTGGCTTCCTTGCTTGTGCTCGGCAGGCGGCGTGATCTGAACGCTTCCGAATCCCTTGGGGCCGAGGACATTCTCGCACTCGTTGGCGATGTCGTTGAACTTCCATTGGAACAGGTGAACCATGACGCCTTCGGCGGTGGCAGTGTGGCTGAATGAGCTCAGCACCGCAGTGAGCATGGCAGTTCGAAACAGTGTGTTGTGCATGACGATTTTCCCTTCGATTTTGCTGTTATTGATGTATCACTGTCTGAATGTCGAACGGACAACGAACAATCCTCGTTCGGCTCAGTAGCATCAATGAAATCGATATGGTTGAAAATCAAACAATTTTATTTAGTTAATAATTGTGAATGAAAATGCTTTCATGCGCTGTTTGAACGGTTATCGATGACAAGGTATGGGGCTTTCCAGCGCCGGAGTCATCCGGTATAGACGCTGACGTTAAGCAGGGAAAGGATGACTGGGTAGCAGGTGCGGGTTTGCCGATGCAGCATGGCTGCATCTAAATTGTGTCGGGATACGGGCACCCGGGGAGGATGCCCGTCTGGCTCAAGAGTGCGGCTCTTGCCGGACTGTTGCGGTACGCTGGCGCATCGGCAACATGCGAGCTACCAGATTGCTGCGCTGACGCCAGGAGGTGAACGCCAGGGCCGTCAGGTGCAGAGCAATCAGCCCCTGCAACGCCCAGGTGCACCAGACGTGCCAGTCATCGGCACCCAGCTCAAACCCCGTCTCCGTGTTCTGGAACCAGCCGCTACCAGCGGTGGCCAGTACGGTCAGCCAGAGCGCCCATACCGCCAGTTTGCCGCTGCCATGATGACCGGGGGCGGCCGGAGCTCGTTCTCGCAGCTCCACGGCCTGCTGGCGAAAATCTTCCCGGCTCGGGATCAGGGTTCGCAACCGGGCATGGTCTTTGGCGAAAGAGAGCCCCCACAGCAGGCGCAGGACAATCAGTGCCATGGCTGCGTACCCCAGCCATTCATGCCACTCCTCCCCGGCTTCGTTGAGCCAGAGATTGCCGATACAGGCAGCCGCCACACCCCAATGGGTGAGGCGGACCAGACTATCCCAGTGAAAGGGATCAGCCTTTTTGCTTGGCATATTTGTGGTACTCCTTCTTCAGGTCATTGACCTTGGCCAGGTGCTCGCGCGCCTTGGCCTCGTCACCTGCCTTGAGGGCGGCCAGGCTGGCATCCAGCTCGGTCTGCACCTCGTTCATGCCTTCCAGGAACTTCTCTTTCTTGGCGGTGGGCATGTTCTTCTGCTTGGCGACGTCGAGCTGAGCCTTCATCTCGTTGATGTGCTTCTCCATGGTGGCTGCATCGTCAGCTTTGACAGCCTGCTTGTAGTTGAAGCCGATCTTCTTCATCGGCTGTTCCAGATCACCCGCCATGGCAGGCAGGGTCATTAGGCCAAACATCAGGGGCAGCAACAGGGGGCGAACAGTTTTCAACATGGAATTTCCTTATTGGACGACATTGCGGTTTCTTATGGCACTCTTTTGAGTGCGGTTAATTTAACATGATGCCATGAAGATTGGGCAATTGTATGAAGAAAGTACGACCAATTGTGACCAAGTGTGTCCATTGTGCTGATCACATGTAGCACGCCGAATGGCACCTGGTTTGTCAGACGATGGACGTTGGCGAGGGGAGGAATAGCGACATCACAATCCCGTTGCTGGTAGTCGGGCTGTGCCGGGCAGAAAAAAGGGCCCGCAGGCCCTGATGATCATGGTGGTGGCGAAGGCGGGAATTACTGCTCCTGCTCGCGCTCTATGGCACGCCAGCCGATGTCCTTGCGGTAGAAGATGCCATTCCACTTGATGCGACCAGCCAGCTGATAGGCGCGTTGCTGCGCCTCGGCAACCGTGTAGCCCAGTGCGGTGGCGCACAGCACACGGCCACCCTGGGTCAGGCTGGTATCCCCTTCCAGTCGGGTCCCGGCATGGAACACCTTCTCACCGGCCACTTCATCCACCGGCAAGCCGCTGATGGGGTGATTGCTGCTGTAGTCGCCAGGATAACCACCCGCTGCCAGCACAACACCGATGGCGGCGCGAGGATCATAGATGGCCTCTTTCTGATCCAGCTTGCCTTCGCAGGCGGCCAGGCAGAGTTCCACCAGATCGGACTGCATCCGCAGCATGATGGGCTGGGTCTCGGGGTCGCCGAAGCGGCAATTGAACTCGATCACCTTGGGGTTGCCCTGGTCATCGATCATCAGGCCGGCGTAGAGGAAGCCGGTGTAGACATTGCCTTCGGCCGCCATGCCACGCACGGTTGGCATGATCACCTGCTCCATCACCTTCTTGTGCACCGCATCGGTGACCACGGGTGCGGGGGAGTATGCGCCCATGCCGCCGGTGTTGGGACCTGTGTCGCCATCGCCGACCCGCTTGTGATCCTGACTGGTGGCCATGGGCAGCACATGCTCGCCATCCACCATGACGATGAAGCTCGCTTCTTCCCCGTCCAGAAACTCTTCGATCACCACACGGGCACCGGCATCGCCGAATGCATTGCCGGAGAGCATGTCACGCACGGCGTCTTCCGCTTCTTGCAGGGTCATGGCGACGATCACGCCTTTACCTGCCGCCAGACCATCGGCCTTGATGACGATGGGAGCACCCTTCTCACGCAGATAGGCGAGCGCAGGCTCCACCTCGGTGAAGTTCTGGTAGTCGGCGGTCGGAATGGCGTGACGGGCCAGGAAATCCTTGGTGAAGGCCTTGGAGCCTTCCAGCTGGGCGGCGGCGGCGGTTGGGCCGAAGATGGGCTGACCGGCGGCGCGGAAGGCGTCGACCACCCCCTTCACCAGCGGGGCTTCAGGCCCGACTATGGTGAGACCGACCTGTTTCTCTTTGGCAAAGGCCAGCAGCCCCTCGATATCGGTCGCCTCGATGGCGACGTTCTCGACGCCAGGCTCCAGCTGGGTGCCCGCATTGCCCGGCGCCACGAAGACGTGGTGCACCAGTGGAGAGTGTTTGGCCTTCCAGGCCAGGGCGTGTTCACGACCGCCGTTGCCAATGATCAGTACTTTCATCGTATCGCTCGCTTCTATTTGTGGTAACCGGCTCGGCCCGCAGATGGCGCGTCGCCGGTTGAAAATAGTCAGTTGAAAAGAGACAACAAAAGGGTCGCCAGGGCGACCCTGACTCATCAGTGACGGAAATGGCGCATGTTGGTGAACACCATTGTCATGCCGTGTTCGTCGGCTGCATCGATCACTTCCTGATCGCGCATCGAGCCGCCTGGCTGGATGACGCAGGCGATACCGGCGGCCGCGGCGGCATCTATGCCATCGCGGAACGGGAAGAAGGCATCGGAGGCCATGACGGAGCCTGCCACCGTCAGCCCTTCATCCTCGGCTTTGATGCCGGCGATCTTGGCGGAGTAGACCCGGCTCATCTGGCCGGCGCCGACGCCTATGGTCTGACCCTCTTTGGCGTAGACGATGGCGTTGGATTTGACGAACTTGGCCACTTTCCAGCAAAACAGCAGATCTTTCAGTTCGGCTTCGGTTGGCTGGCGCTTGCTGACCACTTTCAGGTCGCCCTGGGTCACCATGCCGAGATCCCGCTCTTGCACCAGCAGGCCGCCGTTGACCCGTTTGAGGTCAAACCCCTGAGCCGGTGCAGTCCACTGGCCGCACTCGAGCAGACGAACGTTCTGCTTGGCGGCGACTACATCGCGAGCCTCCTGGCTCACGCTCGGGGCAATGATCACTTCCACGAACTGGCGCGCGACTATGGCGGCTGCGGTGGCCCCGTCCAGTTCGCGGTTGAAGGCGATGATGCCGCCAAAGGCGGAAGTGGGGTCGGTCTGGTAGGCGCGATCGTAGGCAGTCAGCAGGTCATCGCCGATGGCCACGCCACAGGGGTTGGCGTGCTTGACGATGACGCAGGCGGGCTCACTGAACTCTTTCACGCACTCCAGCGCCGCGTCGGTATCGGCGATGTTGTTGTAGGAGAGCGCCTTGCCCTGCAGCTGTTGGCTGCTTGCGACAGAACCCGGGGTGGCATGCTCCTCGGCATAGAAGGCGGCAGCCTGATGGCTGTTCTCGCCGTAGCGCATGTCCTGCTTCTTGATGAACTGGCTGTTGAAGGTGCGCGGGAAGCGGGACTCGGCATCGCCCTCCTTGTTGTCACCATAGCTCGGCACCATGGTACCGAAGTAGTTGGCGATCATGCCGTCGTAGGCGGCAGTGTGCTCGAAGGCGGCGATGGCAAGGTCAAAACGGGTAGCCAGTTTGAGGCTGTTGCCGTTGGCATCCATCTCGGCGATCACGCGTGCGTAGTCGGCTGCCTTGACCACGATTGCCACGTCTTTGTGGTTCTTGGCGGCGGAGCGCACCATGGTCGGGCCGCCGATGTCGATGTTCTCGACTGCATCGGCCAGGGTACAACCGGCTTTGGCCACGGTAGCGGCAAAGGGGTAGAGGTTGACGACAACCATGTCGATGGGGGAGATATTGTGCTGGGCCATGATGGCGTCATCCTGATCCCGACGGCCGAGAATGCCGCCATGAACCTTGGGATGCAGGGTCTTGACCCGACCGTCCATCATTTCAGGGAAACCCGTGTAGTCGGAGACCTCGGTCACCGGCAGACCCGCGTCGCCGAGCAGCTTGGCGGTGCCGCCAGTGGAGAGCAGGGCCACGCCACGTTCGTTGAGTGCCTTGGCAAATTCCAGGATGCCAGTCTTGTCAGACACACTCAGCAGTGCACGGCGAATGGGTCGAGCTTGTTCCATCACACTATCGTCCTCAGCATGCGGGAACTTCTATGGCAGGCAAGCGCACTGGGTCGCACCAAACACAGAGAGTCCCCAAATAAATGTAAGTGGGGGATTTCGCAAACCACTCTCGCCTGAAAGACCCGTTTCTGGCAAAAGCGTTTTAGGAAATGCCCGCTTGACGCGACGCTCTCTTGTGGGCGCGTATTCTACACAAAAAATGTGACCTGTGGTGGATTTTTTAAAGTGACAAAGCCTTGCCTGGTGCGGTGTTAAACGTTTTCTGGTTGTTTTTTGTGAAACGTTTGTCTTTTCAGTGTTTTGATGAAAAAAAGCGGCGGACTCACCTTTTGCTTGCCCCTTTCCTGCCCTTGGCTGGCAATCAAGGGGCAAAGGGGCGATAGTAGGTTCCGGTTTTTTCGAGTGGCAAACCAGAAGGGAGACAGGGCATGTATCGGATCGGTGAACTGGCCAAGGCGTGCGGGGTAAAGGCGGATACCCTGCGCTTTTACGAGAAGAACGGCCTCATCTCGCCGGGGATCCGCAACGAGTCCGGCTACCGCCTCTACGGCGAGCAGGACAGGCGGCGACTCGAGTTCATCATACGTGCCAAGTCGGTGGGCTTCTCCCTTGCCGACATAGGTGAGCTGCTCGATCTCGACACCCACAAGGCCAAGGTGACCTGTCAGGAGGTGAAGGCGGTGGCCGACACCAAGCTGGCCCAGGTGGAGCAGAAAATCGTGGAGCTGACCCGCTTTCGCGAGAATCTGCGCGAGCTCTCCAACATCTGCTGCGGCGGTCCACGCTCGGCGGAGCACTGTGCCATCTTGGAGGTGCTCGAATCCGGCGCCCCCGCCCAGCATGAGCATCATGCCCACGCTCATGAATAAACCCATTGACCCGACAGCGGTTGCTGGTGGCGAGCATCCAGATAGCGCCCTATCAGCCGTTTGCGCACAGAGACAAGCATCATGATGACAAGACCCGAAGTCACCGTCTTCCTGGCGCTTTCCCTTGATGGCTTCATCGCGGGGGAGGCCCACTCACTCGACTGGTTGACGCCTTATTCTTCCGATCCCCCCGATGAAACCGGGTTCAATGCGCTGATGGAGCACTGCGATACGCTGCTGATGGGGCGCAATACCTATGATGCCATCATGGGGTTCGGCGTCTGGCCCTATGACGGACTGAGAGTCAGGGTGATGACGTACAATCCCGTCGAGCCTCGCTATCAGGAACAATTTGTCAGTGGTGAACTGAGGCAGGTACTGGCCGCGCTGTGGGATGAAGGGGCCCGTCATGTCTATCTGGATGGCGGCAACCTGGTGCGTCAGGCTCTGCAGGCCGACCTGGTCGATACGCTGACGCTGTCCAGCGTCCCGGTGCTGCTTGGCAAAGGCATTCCGCTGTTCGGAACTGATATCCCGGTGAGTCACTGGCATCCAGCTCAGGTGAAGACGCTGCCAAGCGGGATAGTTCAGGTGAGTTACCAGCGCAAGCAAGGGGGCTGATCAGTTTGCCAGGATGCCATTGTGACAGCGGCGATTTGGTGACAAAATCGCTGCGTTTTTGACCTGGGCCACAGGGCCTGCAGAGAAAACCGCAATCCAGCCAATAACGAGAGAGAAGAGAAGGAGCCACTATGGCCAAGAGAAGGGTTGATGAGCCCGTCATCGTGCAGGATATCGCCGCTCAGGCAGGCTATGCCCACAGGCGCGGGGAGATAAAGGATAACCACTTGCAAGCCCTGCTCACGGATCCGCTGTTTCGCAGCCGGGTCGAGCAAAACAAGAAGGGCAAGGGGAGTTACCAGCGCAAGGCCAAATATGGCAAGCGGTGGGAGCCCGGCCAACAGCAGATGAGACGCGTCTGCTGCTGAGCGGGTTTCTGCCATCGGCAGGATTCAAAACAATCAGGGCACCAATGGCGCCCTGATTGTTTTATGGAGAAAACGGCTAGCCAATACTTGGCTCACGACCTGTCGCGAGAGACAGTCAACAAGGTGAAGAGCAGCGCAGGAACCGGAGCGTATAGGCATACGTGAGGATTCCGAGCAGCGCATGAGCCTTGATCACGGTTTCGCAGCAAGATCGTGAACAAGTTTTTACTCGTCCATAAAGAGTTCCAGCAGCACATTCAGGTAGCGATGGCCGAGAGAGGTGAGCTGCCAGCAATCCCCCAGATCTTCGATCAGCTCCTTGGTCTGGGCAATCGCGAGCATAGTCTCCACCCGCTCCAGGCCCAAGCCGGTGTAAGCCTCGAACTCCGCCTTGGGGGCCGGCTCGAATAATCTGAACCGGTTCATGAAGTACTCCAGCGGCAGTTCGTCCTCGGTCACCTGCCACTGCTTGTCCAGGTAGGGGCGGGCGGGATCCAGATAGCCTTTCGGGTGCTTCACCTTGGCGCTGCGCAGTATCTGGCCGCTGGCAAGATCCGTCATCTTGCCGTGGGCGCCGCAACCTATCCCGAGATAATCGCCGAAACGCCAGTAGTTGAGATTGTGGCGGCACTGATAGCCCGCTTTGGCATAGGCCGAGATCTCGTACTGCTGATAGCCCCGGGCGGTGAGCATGGCGTGCCCCTGCTCGTAGATGTCCCACAGGGTGTCATCCTCCGGCAGCCGTGGTGGCTTGGAGGCAAAGGCCGTGTTCGGCTCTATGGTGAGCTGATACCAGGAGAGATGCGGCGGCGCGCAGTCGATGGCCTGTTGCAGATCATAGAGGGCGTCGTCCAGGCTCTGATCCGGCAGGCCGTGCATCAGGTCCAAGTTGAAGGTGGGAAGCGCGATGGCGTGGGCCAGTTCGGCGGCCTTGCGTGCCTCTTCGGGGCCGTGGATGCGACCGAGCCGGGTCAATTTTTCTTGCTGGAAGCTCTGTACCCCGATGGAGATGCGGTTGATGCCCGCCTGCTTGAAGCCGGCGAACTTGTCCGCCTCCACAGTGCCCGGGTTGGCCTCCATGGTGATCTCGCAATCCGGCGTCAGGGGGATGCGGGCGCGCACCCCGTCCAGCAGGGTCTGCATGGCCTCTACCGTCAGCAGGCTGGGGGTGCCACCGCCGATAAAAATGGAGGAGAGCGGACGCCCCTGGGCCCACTTCAGATCCAGATCCAGATCCTCCAGCAGAGCGGCCACATACTCGAGGTGGGGCAGCTCCCCTTTCTGGGCGTGGGAGTTGAAGTCGCAGTAGGGGCACTTCTGGACGCACCAGGGCACATGGATATAGAGGGAGAGGGGCGGCAGTTGCAGCATGGGGCTTCCAATAATCAAAAATAAAAACGGGGGCTGACGGCCCCCATTGTAGATGACAATGCTTGATTGGCGAGAGGCGGCGAACTCAGTGAGTCGCAGCCAGAGCGGCTTTCAGCTTGGCCAGCGCCTGGCCGCGATGACTCAGCTGGTTTTTCAGCTCGCTCGGCATCTGGGCCGAGGTGCAGTCATGGTCGGGGACAAAGAACACGGGATCATAGCCAAAGCCGTGCTGGCCGCGGGGCTCGTCGATGATCATCCCCTCCCAGCTCGCCTGGCAGATGATGGGGGTGGGATCGTCGGCGTGACGCATGTAGACCAGCACGCACCAGAAGCGGGCACTCTTGAGATAGTCGGGGGCACCCTTGAGCTCGGCCAGCAGCTTGTCGATGTTCTCCTTGTCGCTGGCACCTGCGCCTGCAAAGCGGGCGGAGTAGACGCCGGGGCGACCGTGCAGCAGATCCACTTCCAGTCCCGAGTCGTCGGCGACGGCGGGCAGACCTGTAATGCGGGCGGCGTGACGGGCCTTGATGATGGCATTCTCGACGAAGGTGGTGCCGGTCTCGTCGGCATCAGGCACAGCAAACTCGCTCTGCGGGATCACCTGGATCTTCATATCGGCCAGCATGGTGGCCAATTCCTTCACCTTTTTCTGGTTCCCTGTTGCCAGGACAAGCTTGTTCATCGAGCACCTCCGCAAAATAATCTGCGCATTCTATGCGGGGCACGCCTTGAGTAAAAGCGCCAATTGCCCTCAATACCTCCGAGGCTTGCCGCTACCTTGACCCCAGTGGATGTGCGAATAACATACATGTTTCCGTATAGGAATAACCAAAGTGATTAAATACCATTTCAATTCATTACTGTGAGTCAGTAGACTCGCGCCCCAATCGATTTTCCGTAAGCCATGAGGTGACTGATGCCATTGATTCTTCTGCTTGTACTACTGGTGCTGTTCAGTCCGCTGGCCATCGACATCTACCTGCCGGCCATTCCGCAGATGGCCGAGCAGCTAGGTGCCGAAGTGACACTGATGCAGGGCACCATCACCTGGTTCCTGTTCAGCATGGGGCTGGGTCAGCTGCTGGTGGGGCCGCTCGCCGACCGTTATGGCCGCAAGCCCATCGCCCTGGGTGGTGTGCTGCTCTATGGCCTGAGCGCCCTGGGAGCCGGCTTTGCCGCCAGCCTGGGTGAGCTGATGCTGGCGCGGGTGCTGCAAGGCTTCGGCGCCTGTGCCACCTCGGTCGCCGCTTTTTCTGTGGTGCGTGACAGCTATGGTCCCAAGAAGAGCGGCCAGATGATCTCATATCTCAATGGCGCCATCTGCTTTATTCCGGCGCTGGCGCCGCTGCTGGGGGGCTGGCTCACCGCCAAGGCGGGCTGGTCTGCCAACTTCTGGTTCATGGCAGGTTACGCGGCCATCGTTGGCAGCTGGCTGCTGTGGCGGATGCCGGAGACCCGCCCGGGCGAGACTAGCAGCAGTGGTCCGCTCATCAGCTGGTCCCGCTACAGCCCTGTGCTGCGCTCCCCGAGCTTCCTGTTCAACGCCTGTCTGTGCATGTTGGCGATGGCGGTGATCCTGGCCTATGTCACGGCCGCCCCTGTGCAGTTGATGGTGAAACTGGGGCTGGACATGAGCGGTTTCAGCTACTGGTTCACGGCCAATGCGGCGCTGAATATCCTCGCCTGCTTCCTGGCTCCCCGTTTCATCGCCAGAGTCGGGCCGAGACGCACACTGCGCATCGGTCTGCTGGTGATCACATTGTCAGCCATGGCGCTGACTCTGGTGCAGCATATCGATCACCCGCTGGCCATGATGGGGCCCGTGTTCTTCTCCAGTATCGGCTTTGCCATGGTGCTGGGGGCTGCGGCCGGCATGGCACTGGCACCGTTCGGCCACTGTGCCGGTACGGCAGCAGCCCTGCTCGGCCTGTTCCAGATGAGTGGCTCCGGCGCCCTGGTTGGGATCACGGGCTGGTTGATGCCGGATCCGCTCAACCAGCTGGCGCTGCACATGTGGCTGCTGTTGCCGCCATTGCTGTTGCTGCTGACTCGTCAGGGCCGGCGCTTGTGTTTGCAATAAATCCTGTGCTCTGATGGGCACACTCAGGGGGCCATGAGCCCCCTGTTCTTTTTGCAGGCGACATCTCGCCTGACTCTCATGACACACAGACCCGTGGAGAAAACCGGATGAGCCAGACTCTCAACGCCGCCCTGGTGGGCTATGGCTTCGCAGGCAAGACCTTTCACGCCCCCTTCCTGACCAGCACCCCGGGCCTCTCCCTCGGTTGGGTAGTGAGCCGGGATGCGGCCAAGGTGCAGGCCGATCTGCCCGGTTGCCGGGTTGGATCGCTGGAAGATGTGTTGGCCGACAGCGCTGTGGATCTGGTGGTGATAGCCACCCCCAACGACACCCATGCCCCCATTGCCCGCCAGGCGCTGCTGGCCGGTAAGCACGTGGTGATCGACAAGCCGTTCGCGCTGGATCTGGCCGAGGCGAAGGCGCTGGTTGAGCTGGCCGGGAAGCAGCAGCGGCTGCTCAGCATCTTCCACAACCGGCGCTGGGACGGGGATTTCCTTACTGTGCGCCGTCTGCTGGCGGAGGGGGCCCTGGGGCAAATTGCCCAGTTCGAATCCCACTTCGACCGCTATCGCCCCGAAGTGCGCCAGCGCTGGCGCGAAGCTGGCGGCCCCGGCTCGGGTCTCTGGTTCGATCTTGGTCCTCATATTCTGGATCAGGCGCTGCAACTGTTTGGCCAGCCCGACTGGTTGCAGGCGGACTTGGCCCTTCAGCGGCCGGGTGCATTGAGCGATGACTACTTCCACGTGACGCTGGGCTATGGCGAATTGAGAGTGATATTGCACGGCAGCTGTCTGGTGTCGGCCACCATGCCTCGCTTCGTCATTCACGGCAGTGAAGGATCCTTCATCAAATTCGGCATGGACGTGCAGGAAGATCAGCTCAAACTTGGCAAGCGGCCCCCGGCGGCCGACTGGGGGCTGGATGATGCGCCCGGTCAGCTCAGCCGTATCCGGGAGGGCCAGTTGCAGCAAGAGACAGTGGCCGGTGAGGCAGGGGATTACGGTGCCTACTATCGCGGTGTTTGCGCTGCCATCCTGGGGGAGGGAGAGAATCCCGTCCCGGCCCGCGAGGCACTGGCCGTGATGGCGCTGCTGGATCTGGCCCGTGATAGCCACCAGCAGGGGAAACGGCTGGTTTGTCAGGTTTTGTCTGATTGATACTTCTGTCGTGGGTATCATTCGGCCAGATGCAATCACCACTTGCTGCCAGTGAATGTGCCATTCTTGGTGATTTATTATACGAAGCGGCAGTTTGGTGAGTGTTTTGTGTTAATGTTTTTAGTTGTAGTAGTTCTTTTCATCTAGCCAACGAGAAAATATCATTGTGATACTCGTTTCCATTGGCCGCGTATGGGGATATATTTCGCGCGCCTCTTGGCTCCCGGCCTAATGGGTTTCTAACCGGGTGAAAGGACGCACTGTGATGGTTGAATGAACCATCTCTCCATATTTTTTTGAGGGTATGCACATGAACAAAGTACTGGTAGCCGGTATCCTGGGTCTGATGTTGACCGCCTGTGGTCAGAAAGAAGAAGCCGCTGCTCCGGCTGCGACTCCGGCCGCCGACGTTGCTGCAACTGTTGAGAAAGCCGCTAGCGAAGCCACTGCTACTGTAGAGAAGGCTGCTTCCGAAGCGACTGCAACTGTTGAGAAAGCTGCTGCTGACGTAGCCACCAAGGCTGAAGCCGCAGTGAGCGATGCCAAGGCCAACTAAGCCTGCACCTCATCTGAAGACGGGCCCGGAGGCAACTCCGGGCCCGTTTTTTTATGGCCTGTCAGACAGCCGGGTTGAGCCGGGCGGTGAGAACATGATCCTCCCAGCGGCCATTGATCATCAGGTAATCCCGGGCATAGCCCTCCCGCTCAAAGCCAAGGCGCTCGAGCAGGGCGGCGCTACGCAGATTGGCTGGCATATAGCTTGCCATGACGCGGTGCAGGCCGTGTTCCCGAAACAGATACGCTATTCCGGCACCGACCACCTCTTGCATCAGACCCTGACCCTCATGGGCTTTATCGACGGCATAACCGAGGTGACAGGCCTTGAACATGCCCATCATGATGTTGGTGAAGTTGCAGGTGGCGATCACCTGCTCGCCCTTGGGGTCGAGCGCCACCAGATGGACGGCGCTGCCGTTGAAGAACTGGCCATAGCTGTCGCGCAATCGACCATGCCAGTGACTCAGGGTATAGAAGCTCTCGTCACGGCTGGGTTCCCAGGGGGTGAGGTGAGCGCGGTTGCGCAGATAGAAATCCAGCATCAGGTCGGCCCGTTCGGGCGGCAGGACTGTGACTCGGGTGCGGGCCGTGCTGAGGTGTGGTAGTGCCATCAAGGTTCCCTCTGTGGATTCATGAGCATGGTGGCGGCCGCTGGGGACAGGGCACCTGCGACCATCAGTGATCCCGTTGTCTTAGCCAGTCATCGCGCAGCAGACCGTAGTGGACGTGATCCACCACCCGATCTGCCAGCCGCTCGGCCCGCCGTGTGATCCCCTCCTGCTGCATGCCGAGTCGCTCGCACACCGCCCGGCTCGGCTCGTTCTCCACCGCCGCGCTTATCTCGACCTTTTCCATTCCCATCTCTTCAAAGACGTGATGGATCAATGCCTGACAGGCGCGGGTGATGATGCCGTTGCCCTGCCAGCGCTCTGCCAGCCAGTAGCCTATGGTGACCTTGGCCAGCGCCTGATCGATCTGGTTGTAGCCGATGACGCCAACCACTTCCCCCTGATATTCGATGGCGGTGGTCAGCCCCTCGCCCCGGGCAAATTTCTCGATGGCGTGGCGGATGAAGGTGGCGCTGTCAGCTGGCTGCTGTATGTAGGGGGGCCAGGGCAGCCACTGGGTGAGGTAGTCGCGGTTCTCCCGGCACAGGCCGAAAAGTTCGCTGGCCATGTCGGGCTGCAAAAACAGCAGTGCCAACTCGTCGTCCAGTTGCCATGAAAACATCCTTACCTCCCACCCGAAAATAGGCCTTTGCTGGCCGCCAAACAGCCAATGTAGCCAATCAACCCCTTGTTCGCCAAGGACTTTCATCCTCTCGCCTGCGTCCGCTATCCCCATATGGAGGGGCCCATATGCGGGGTTGTTCGAGGCCTTGCCATTCTCCGCCCTTTTTCAGCGCGATTCACTACTTCTGGTTTTGTTTTCGCTACTGAACAGGTGTAACAGCAGATCCTGCTGCGGGTTCATGCTGCTCTGTCACATATGACAGGCAGCAATTTTGATCTCGACAACTAGTGTAGGAACGCCGGGCAACGGATCCGGCGTGTAACCTTCATCGACCTAAGGAAAGACGAGATGAACAAAGTGTATTTGGCCGTGGTATTGGCCTGCTGGGGAAGCGCAGCCTTGGCTGCAGAACAGGTAGAAGTGCATCAGGTCGCGGGTATTCAGGGGGCACCGAGCGGCGCTGCCGGTGTCAGCGCACTGGCCGGGGATGGCGAGTTTCGTCAGGTACGGGTCGTCAAGTTGCCCAATGGCCAGCAGCGGGTTCGCTATGAGCAAACCTGGCGCGGCATTCCGGTGTGGGGTCAGGTGCTGGTGGCCGAACAGTCTCTCGGTGGGCAGATAAGCCAGGTTTCCGGCCAGATGTTGCGCCAGATTGATGCCGACGTGGCCAGCCCTACCGCCGCCCTGTCGCCGGCTGACGCTGCTGGCAAGGCCCGTGCCGGGGCCAAGGGCAGCAACGAGCGGGTCAAGCTGTTCGTGATGCAGGATGAGGCAGGTCAGGCCCGTCTGGTCTATCTGGTCTCCTGGCTGGCGGCAAGCGAAGAGCCGAGCCGCCCCTTCGTGGTGATCGATGCCCAGAGCGGCGCCGAGCTCAAGCGTTGGGAGGGGATCAACCACAAGGATGCCACAGGCCCGGGTGGCAACATCAAGACCGGCAAGTACTTCTATGGCGCGGACTTCGGCCCCCTGCTGGTGGATGACAACTGCCGCATGACCAGCCCGAACGTGGATACCATCAACCTCAATCACGCTACCTCGGGTGGCGCCGTGCATCAGTTCACTTGCCCGGAGAACACGGTCAAGGAGATCAATGGCGCCTACTCGCCGCTCAACGATGCCCACTACTTCGGTAACGTAGTGTTCAACATGTATCGCAACTGGTACAACACGGCGCCGCTCAACTTCAAGCTGAAGATGCGGGTGCACTACAGTCGCAACTATGAGAATGCCTTCTGGGACGGCAGCCAGATGACCTTCGGGGATGGTGCTACCACCTTCTACCCCCTGGTGAGCCTGGACGTGGCGGCCCACGAGGTGAGCCACGGCTTTACCGAACAGAACTCCGGGCTGGTCTATTCCGGTCAGTCGGGTGGCATCAACGAGGCTTTCTCCGACATGGCGGGGGAGGCGGCCGAGAACTTCATGAAGGGCAGCAATGACTGGCTGGTGGGCGCCCAGATCTTCAAGGGTAACGGCTCCCTGCGCTACTTCGAGGATCCGACCCGGGATGGCCGCTCCATCGGTCATGCCGCCGACTACCGGGCAGGAATGGATGTTCACCACAGCTCGGGTGTCTACAACCGCGCCTTCTACCTGCTGGCCAACACCAGTGGCTGGAACACCCGCAAGGCATTCGAAGTGTTCGTGCTGGCCAACCGGCTTTACTGGGGCGCTAATACCACCTTCGATCAAGGCGCCTGTGGCGTGACCAGGGCGGCCACCGACCTGGGCTACAGCCTGACTGACGTGGCGGCAGCCTTTACTACTGTCGGGGTCAATGCCTCCTGCGGTACCACGCCGCCGAGCGGCAGCGTGCTGCAAAACGGGGTGCCTGTGACCGGGCTCTCGGCCGCCAAGGGTGGCAAGGTGAACTTCACTATCGATATGCCGGCCGGCAAGAGCCAGCTGGTGGTCGCCAGCAGTGGTGGCACCGGGGATGCGGATCTCTACGTCAAGTTTGGTTCGGCTCCGACCAGCACCAGCTATGACTGCCGTCCTTACAAGGGGGGTAATGCAGAGACCTGTACCCTGAACTCGCCCCAGGCGGGTACCTGGTATGTACAGCTGAGTGGTTACAGCGCCTTTTCGGGAGTGACCCTCAAGGCAAGCTACTGATCCTGAGCTATGTGATCGAGTGCTTGGCGCCGGACTTGTCCGGCGCTTTTTTATGCAGACTTGCCCGACCAGCGCCGGGCAAGGGCTCTGGCTGCCTCCAGCACCCGCTCCTTGGCCGGATTGGGCCGCTTGCCGCTACGCCAGGCCATCATGACATCCCAGTGATCCGGCGGCAGGTCTACTACATCCAGCTGGACCAGGCGGCCAAACTCCAGATCCCGGCTGATGGCGAGTGCCGGCATCAGTGTGATGAAGCCGTGCTCCAGCGCTAGTTCCCGCGCCGCGCTGGCGGGCTGAATGGCGTGCAGCGGGCTCGTTACCTGGCGCAGCAGCCGCAGTTGCAGGATCAGCTCGTCACAGCCGATGCCCCACTGCTGGGGTGCCAGCCGCTCGTTGGCGATATCCTGCAGGGTCAAACTTTGTCTTCCTGCCAGCGGATGGGTGGCGCAGGCCACCGCTATGATGGGGGAGCGGTAGAGCAGCTCGAGCTGGATACCGGCTATGGCGGGGCACTTGAGGATGAAGCCGACGTCGGTTTCCCCGGTCAGCAGTTCCTGCATTATGATGCCGGAGTGATCCGTGTTGCAGCGGATCTCGAATGCTTCGTCTACCAATGCCAGCAGCAGGGGGCCAAACACCACTGTGGTCAGGGAGGGCAGGCAGGAGAGTTTGATGCGCGGCAGGGCTGGTGCTCCCTGCATCGCCAGGCGTCCCCCTTCCAGTGCACTCAGGGCGGCTGCCGCCGCAGGCAAAAACTGCTCGCAAGCCGGAGTGGGCGTGGCTCCGCGTCTGTGGCGGCGAAACAGGGGCTGCCCCAGCGCCTGCTCCAGTACGGCGATCCGCTGGCTGACCATGGGTTGCGACCAGCCACGAATGGCTGCCGCTTTGCTGAAGCTGCCGCGATTGACCACATCCAGTAGTAATTGCAAGTCATCCAGGGTCATAGCCATAACGTAATCCAATATGAAATATAGCCAGTTGTCGGCTACCACTATATCTGGCGCCCTTCCAGAATAGCAGTCTCAATTGTTGCGAATTGGCATATTGCCATGTCGGGTCAGAGGGTTGCAGTTACCCTTTGCCCGATTTGACGACGGTGTCATCCGGGCGATGAGACGAGCGAGTTGGATGTCATTAGCAAAGCAGGGGTCAGGCAGTCATGGTGGAGCGGGCGAGGCGGTTGGGGCGGTGGTTTTTGGCGTTGGATTCCCTCTTGGTGATCCTGGGATTTTTCGTGGTGATGCCCATGATCAGTCTGCGCTTCGTGGATCAGCTGGGCTGGGCGGCCGGAGTCGTCGGTCTGGCGCTGGGGTTGCGCCAGCTGACCCAGCAGGGATTGGGGGTGCTGGGGGGATCGCTGGCAGACAAGTTCGGTGCCCGGCCACTCATAGTGGGGGGCATGTTGTTGCGGGCCGCGGGGTTTGCCAGTCTGGCCTATGCCCAGAGCGGGCTTGAGCTGATCCTCTCCTGCATCATCTCGGGGCTGGGCGGTTGCCTGTTCGATCCACCCCGTGCCGCCCTGGTGATCAAGTTTACCCGCCCGCGTCAGCGGGGCCGTTACATCTCCTTGCTGATGATGCTGGAGAGCGCCGGCGCCGTGGTGGGGGCCCTGCTTGGCAGCTGGCTGCTCAACTTCGACTTCGAGTATGTCTGCCTGCTGGGGGCGGGTCTGTTTGTCTGTGCGGCCCTGTGCAACCTGCTGATCCTGCCCCCCTACAAGCTCTCGCAGCGGCCGACGCCTATCCGGGCCGGTCTCGGCCAGGTGCTGGCGGACAAGGCCTTCTGCCGGTTGGTGCTGATCCTGAGCGGCTACTACGCGCTCTGGGTGCAGGTGATGCTGATTTTCCCCATCCTGGTCAAACAGATGGCGGGCACCACCACGGCGGTGGGCTGGATGTATACCCTGGAGACCGCCATCTCGCTGACGCTGCTCTATCCGCTTGCCCGCTATGGGGAGAAGCACTTCAAGCTGGAAAACCGCCTGATGGCGGGCGTACTGCTGATGACAACCGGGATCGGGCTGGTGGCGTTTGCCACTACGCTGCCCGCCGTCTTCGTATTGCTGGCCTGCTTCTATCTGGGGATCGTCATCGCCGAGCCGGCGCGAGAGACGCTCATGACCAGGTTGGCACAGCCGGGGGCTCGTGGCAGTTACATGGGATTCAGCCGGCTGGGGTTGGCGCTCGGCGGCATGACGGGATACGTGGGGGGCGGGGCCCTGCATGACTACGCCAATGTCCAGGGGCAGCCCTGGTTACCCTGGCTGGTGTTGGGAACGGTTGGCGTGACTACCTTGTTGCTGCTGGTGAACTGCTTTCACCGCGAGCCGAGTCTGGCGCGGGTCAACATCTGACAGGCAATAAAAAACCGGCCGCAGGGCGGCCGGTAAATACAGTAGGCAATTCAGGGAAGACTTAGAAGTTGTACTGCAGGGCCACGGCGACCACGTCGTCGGTGTTCTTGCCGAGCGAGTTGGTGTGGGTACCGTTGACGTTGTCCAGCAAGTTGATCTTGTAATCAACGTACGCATTGAAGTTGTCGGTGAAGTTGTACCAGGCACCGATGGAAACATATTCGGTGGCGGTATCGTCAATGCCGCGGGCATTGTCTTTCACGTCGGTACGCAGGTAGGCCAGAGACGGCTTGAACTTGCCGAAGGTGTACTGGGCCACGGCTTCGTAGCCATCCATCTTCTCGGCGTAGCCGTTGTTGACGAACAGGTGGTCTTCACCGTGGGAGTAAGTAGCGGCCAGGTAGAGGTCACCGGCTTCGTACTTGGCACCCACACCGTACAGCTTGGCATCGCGGTCGCCACCGAAGGCAGCGTTGTCAGCCTGCTCGTCGGTCTTGCCAGCCTGGTTGTAGGCGGCACCCAGACTCAGACCCATGTCGAAGTCATAGTTGGCGGACAGGGCGAAACCTTCCGCAGACCCTTCTGAATTCCAGGTGCTGTTCGGGCCGGTCATCTCGGAACGGCCAGCGTTCTGCGGATCGTTGTTGCCGGTGAACTGGGCACCCAGGGTCAGACCCTGATAGGTGTAGATGTACTGAGCCAGACCGTTGGTGCGGCCGGTGCCGAATACTTCGGTGTCTTTACCCAGGCCATCACCACCCCATTCCGGCAGTACGTCCGTGTAGTTGTTCACCGCCTTGGTGAACAGGCCATCCTGACGACCATAGCTGAAGGCACCGAAACGATCGTGCTTGATACCGGCGAAGGCATAACGCAGTTCGTCGTTGTCAGAACCGGATACCGGCAGGTTGTACTCGGCAAAGCCGAAAGCGGTCAGCTCGTTGTCGATCTTGGTTTCGCCGGCAATGTGCAGACGGAAGTAGCTCTGATCACCCTCGGAATCCTTGTTGTCGGTACCGTAGTACATGCCTTGAGCACGGCCACCTATCTCGAGTTTGGTGTCGTTCTGGTCATAGACGGTCGCGGCTTGGGCGCCGCCAGCCAGCAGCACGCTGGAGATGGCCATAGTCAATGCTGTCTTCTTCATCGTTTTTTCCTCTGTGTAAACAATGTCGGACCTGTGCTCGGTCCTGCAGGATCGGTTGCTGTTCCGATGGCCCAGAGTAGATCTGTGAACCTTGATAGGAACTGAAGCGGTCGAGGATTAATTGGCGGAGAAAGGGAAAAACGAGGAATAAAAAACGGCCCAATGAGGGCCGTTTGAGTTTTTATGGCATTAAATGCTGATTAGAGCATCATACCGCCAAAGAAGAAGCCCAGTGCTACGGCGAAAGCTATGGTCGCGGTGCCAGGGATGAAGAAGGGGTGGTTGAACACGGCCTTGCCGATCCGGGTCGAGCCGGTGTCGTCCATTTCGACCGCTGCCAGCAGGGTCGGGTAGGTCGGCAGCACGAACAGGGCACTCACGGCGGCGAAGGAGGCGATGGCGGTCAGCGGGCTGACACCCAGTGCCAGCGCGGCCGGCATCAGGGCCTTGGTGGTGGCGCCTTGTGAGTAGAGCAACATGGCGGCGAAGAACAGCACCACGGCCAGCAGCCAGGAGTACTGGTTCAGCAGATCACCAGCGATCAGCTGAATGGTGTCCATGTTGCCTTTCACGAAGACGTTGCCCAGCCAGGCCACACCCAGTACACAGATACAGGCGGACATACCGGACTTGAAGGTCGGCATGTTGGTGATTTGAGTGGCGTCCAGTTTGCAGACCAGGGTCATGATGGTGGCAGCAGCCAGCATGATGCCCATGATGGCACCGTCACGGGGAATTGGCGGGTTGGTGATCAGCCCCACTTTGCCTGAGATGGCGGTGGCATAGGCCATGACGGCCACGATGGCGGCGATGAAGATCCAGACAGACACCTTGGCGTAAGGCTTCAGCTCCAGCTTGGTGGTGCCGCGCAGCTTGATCAGCCCTTTGGCTTTACGCTCCAGATAGACTTCATCCTGATCCAGCGGTTTGCCCATCATGTTGGCTATGAAGGCGCCCAGGATACAGGCGATGAAGGTGGACGGAATGCAGATGGCCAGCAGGGTCAGGTAGTCGACACCGAACGGCTCAAGCATGCCGGAGAAGGCAACCACGGCCGCCGAGATCGGGGAGGCGGTGATGGCAATCTGGGAGGCGACGACCGCGATGGAGAGCGGACGGGAAGGACGAATGCCTTGCTCCTTGGCCACTTCGGCGATTACCGGCAGGGTGGAGAAGGCGGTGTGACCGGTACCGGCCAGCATTGTCATCAGATAGGTGACGATGGGGGCGGCGAAGGTGATGTACTTGGGATTCTTGCGCAGAGCCTTTTCTGCCAGCGAAACCAGGTAGTCCATGCCACCGGCCAGTTGCATACAGGCAATGGCACAGATGACGGACGCGATGATCATGATCACGTCCCAGGGGATGAAGGTGACCAGCTGGTCGCTCGGAATTTGTACCCCCAGGCCCCAGGTCAGCACCAGCACACCCAGACCACCGGCAAAGCCGATACCGATACTGCCTATCCGGGCACCCAGATAGATAGCGGCGAGCACGACAAGTAACTCGATAACAATCATAGCGAACACTCCATTTTCCAGTTTTTTTAGGTTTTATTTGGCAGAAAAGCCAATTCCCGATGGGACTGGGTGAGACCGATCGGGAACTGACTTTATGGGCCGGGATAAACCCGGCCCATTTTCTCGCTTATACGGTGGCTTCGCGGGTGTAGCGCTTGGCTTTGTATTGCGGGTTCATCAGGTTCTCGATGGAGAGGATTTCGTCCAGCTGTTCGGCGGTCAGCAGGCCGCGTTCCAGCACGACCTCACGGACGTTCTTGCCGGTCTGGGCGCAGATCTTGCCGACGATATCCCCTTCGTGGTGGCCGATGAAGGGGTTCAGGTAGGTCACGATGCCGATGGAGTTCAGCACGTGGTTCATGCAGATTTCCGGGTTGGCGGTGATCCCTTCCACACACTTCTCGCGCAGGGAGATACAGGCTTTTTCCATCAGGCTCAGGGATTCGAACATGGCCTGACCAATCACCGGCTCCATGACGTTCAGCTGCAGCTGACCGGCTTCGGCGGCGAAAGTGATGGTGACATCGTTGCCGAATACCTTGAAGCAGGTCTGGTTGACCACTTCCGGGATAACCGGGTTGACCTTGGCCGGCATGATGGAGGAACCCGCCTGCATTTCCGGCAGGTTGATCTCTTTGAGAGCAGTGCGTGGACCTGAGGAGAGCAGACGCAGGTCATTACAGATCTTGGACATTTTCATGGCCAGACGCTTGATGGCACCGTGCAGCATCACATAGGCGCCGCAGTCGGAGGTTGCTTCGATCAGGTCTTCTGCCGGAACATAAGCACGACCGGTGATCTCGGCCAGGCGCTTGATGGCCAGGGCAGAGTACTCGGGCGGGGTGTTCAGGCCGGTACCGATGGCGGTGGCGCCCAGGTTCACTTCCAGCAGCAGCTCCTGGCAACGCTTGATGGACTTGATCTCTTCACGCAGGGTAACGGCGAAGGCGTGGAACTCCTGACCCAGTGTCATGGGCACCGCGTCCTGCAGCTGGGTACGACCCATCTTCAGGATGCTTTTGAACTCCTTGGCTTTGCCATCAAAGGCGGCGATCAGTGCTTCCAGGGCATGCAGTGTGGTGTCTGTGCTGTTTACCACGGCAACGCGGAAGCCGGTAGGGTAGGCGTCGTTGGTGGATTGGCACTTGTTGACGTGGTCATTGGGGTTGATGACGTCGTAACGGCCCTTCTCCAGACCCATGATCTCGAGGGCGATGTTGGCCAGTACTTCGTTGGTGTTCATGTTGACGGAGGTGCCTGCACCACCCTGGTAAACGTCGACCGGGAACTGGTCGAAACATTTGCCGGTGTTCAGCATCAGGTCGCAGGCTTCTACGATCTTGTCAGCAATTTCAGGACGGATGGTGCCCAGTTCGCCGTTCGCCAGGGCGGCGGCCTTCTTGGTCAGCACCATGCCGCGGACAAATTCCGGAACGTCAGAAATCTTCTGAGTGCTCAGCTTGAAGTTTTCGACTGCGCGCTGGGTATGCACGCCGTAGTAGAGCTCATTGGAAACTTCTTTGGTGCCCAGCAGGTCTTCTTCAATGCGGACGTTCTTGATGTCGCTCATTGTAATGCCTCAGAAATCAGATAAATGGAAACGATCCTCACCGAGTGGTCGCGAGTTCCTTACGCACGGCTCATCCTGAAGCACCACACATCGAGTGGGGCAGTTGGGAGCGTGTTTTGCTCCCTTAATTACTAGCGTCGATATTACCTCAATTGAGGTATCTGATATTAGACCTGGATCACTAAATTTGAGACAACCTCAAATAACTTGTGGTCATTAAACAGATATTGCAATTGAGCGATTAACTTTGACAGAACAAGGACTTCAATCACAGTCTGCCATGCCGGTTTTTCTGAATATCTGGCGCTCTGTCACCCTTCACACTTGAAAAATGGGTGTCGACCCCCACTTTAATATTCAGGAACCGGCTTTGTAGCGTGTTGGCAGCGAAATATGCGTTTGCTGCATCAGAGTTCACGGGTTCATCCAAATTCACTCGCACTGAGGTTGTTATGGGCAAGTTATTTCTGTTGTTGGTCGGTCTGGTGCTGCTCGAGCTCACCGTGATGATCGAGGTGGGCTCCGTGATTGGCGCCTTGCCAACCGTAGGCTTGCTGGTGCTGACCGCCGTGCTCGGGTCATCGCTGGTTCGCAGTGAAGGCATCAAGACCCTGCTCAATGCGCAGCAAAAAATGCAGCAAGGGGAGATGCCGGGTCGTGAGGTGATGGGGGGCATGATGCTGGCGCTGGCCGGCTTGCTGCTGATCATCCCGGGCTTTGTGACCGACTTCTTCGGTATCCTGTTGCTGCAGCCCTGGCTGCGCAACAAGCTGGCTGACAAACTCATTGGCAGCAATCAGTTCCGGATGCAGATGGGCGGTTTTCATGCCCAGCAGCCCCCATTCGAGGCGCGTCCAGGCGAGGAACAACCGGGTCAAGTCAATCGTGGCGGGACCACCATCGAAGGCGAATTCGAGCGTAAAGAGTAAGCCTCTGTAGCGAAGCTGTGCCTGTCAGGGTTTGCCCTGATGGCACAATCGCTCGAAACGGTGGCGGGCATACCACCATGCCAGAGTGCCCGCTGCCAGATTTGCCAGCAGTATCCCCAGATAGACTCCCTGTTCCCGTCCCAGCTCCGCCCCCAGCCAGGCCCCTGGCAACAAGAAGACAAACAGCCGCAATCCGTTGAACAGAAACGAGATACTCGATGCCCTGACGCCGTTGAGTGCCGAGGCCAGCAGCATCACCATGCCCTGGAAGCCATACCCTATGGGTACCAGGTGCAAATACAGAATGATGAGGCGCACTACTTGTGGATGATCGCTGAACAGGTTGGCGATAAGCGGTGCCAGCAACCAGGTCAGCCCGTATACCCCGAGCTGGAACAGCAAAGCGAAGCGCATGCAAAATTGCAGTGCGGCCCTGGCGCGGGCCGGGTTGCCAGCCCCGCAGTTTTGCGAGATGAAGGGGGCCAGCACGGAGGAGAGCGCCATCATCACTATGAGCAGCAGTGCCTCGACCCGGGAGGCGGCGCCGTAGGCGGCCACCACTTCGGTGCCCAGACCGGCGAAGATGATCATCAGCACCGCATTGGCCAGGGGGTTGAGCATGTTGGTGAAAGAGGCCGGCACGGCCACGTGCAGCAGGGCGCGCCAGTGGGCTAGCAATTGTGGGCGAGGGGACAGGCGCCATCGCAGCAAGCCTTCCCGATGGCGCAATATGTAGAGGCTGACCAGCATGGCCATCAACCAGGAGATCGACGTGGCGATGGCCGCCCCGCGGATCCCCCATTCGGGAAAGGGGCCTATGCCAAAAATGAGCAGGGGATCCAGCACGCCGTTCACCAGCCCCGCCACCGTCATCACCAGGCTGGGCGTTTTGGTATCCCCGGTGGCCCGAATGGCGGCATTGCCCACCATGGGCAGCACCAGCATGGGCACGGTCAGATACCAGATAAGCATGTAGTCATAGATGAGGCGGATCAGCTGATCGCTGGCGCCGAGCAGCCGAAACAGGGACTGTATGGTGCATGCTCCCAGCAGCGAGAGGAGCGTGACCAGCACCACGGCCAGAAACAGGCAGTCGGTGGTGATGCAGGCGGCTTCGTCATGTTTGCCCTGACCGAGGGCATGGCCGATGACGGCGGAGAGCCCGGCCCCCAGCCCCATTGCTAGCGAGGTGACCACGAAGGTGACCGGGAAGGTGAAGCTGATGGCGGCGAGTGCCTGGGTGCCCAGCATGCCGATGAAGAAGGTATCGACCAGATTGAATGCCAGTATGGCGATGATGCCGAGGATCATGGGGCCCGTCATGCGCAGCAGCACGGACGTCATGGGGGCGGTCAGCAGGGGGTTGGGTCGGGTCACGAGCTCGTCTCTATACATCTGGCGAAGTGAGTTCTGGCTGCAGGCAGCACAAACCCGGTTTCCTGACCGGGACACGGGCGATCCATCGAAGATATTCATAGTACGTGAAAATATTTTTTTTGTATTTGCCCTTGAAGGGTTAACAAAAACGCCCCACATCAGAGACATATCTAATTTGGCCAGGAATGGCCATTCCTCAAAGCAACACAGAGACTCATTTTGGGAGAGTTATCGATGAAAATTCGTCCACTGCACGACCGCGTCATCATCAAGCGCATCGAAGCTGAAGCCAAATCCGCTGGCGGCATTGTCTTGACTGGTACTGCGGCCCAGAAGTCCACCCGTGGTGAAGTACTTGCCGTGGGGACTGGCCGAATTCTGGATAATGGCGATGTCAAAGCCCTCGCCGTCAAGGTTGGTGACAAGGTGATCTTCAACGAAGGCTACGGTGTGAAGACCGAGAAGCTGGATGGTCAGGATGTACTGATCCTGTCTGAAACCGACATCCTGGCGATTGTCGAAGCGTAATCCACCCTTTCCCCTGCGAATTGATTGAAGGATTGAAGAAAATGGCAGCTAAAGAAGTCAAATTTGGCAACGAAGCCCGCATCAAGATGCTGGAAGGCGTAAACATCCTGGCCGATGCCGTCAAGGTTACCCTGGGTCCGAAAGGCCGCAACGTGGTACTGGACAAGTCTTTCGGTGCACCGACCATCACCAAGGATGGCGTCTCCGTGGCGCGTGAAATCGAACTGGAAGACAAGTTCCAGAACATGGGCGCCCAGATGGTCAAGGAAGTTGCTTCCAAGGCCAACGATGCTGCCGGTGACGGTACCACCACAGCAACCGTACTGGCTCAGGCCATCGTCAACGAAGGTCTGAAGGCCGTTGCTGCCGGCATGAACCCCATGGATCTGAAGCGCGGTATCGACAAGGCCGTGATCGCCGCCGTTGCCGAGCTGCAAGTGCTGTCCCAGCCGTGCGCTGACAACAACGCCATCGCTCAGGTAGGCACCATCTCCGCCAACTCCGACGAGAAAGTGGGCAGGCTGATTGCTGAAGCCATGGACAAAGTCGGCCGTGATGGCGTCATCACGGTTGAAGATGGTCAGGGCCTGGACGACGAGCTGGCTGTGGTAGAAGGCATGCAGTTCGACCGTGGCTACCTCTCCCCCTACTTCGTCAACAAGCCGGAAACCGGTGCCGTTGAGCTGGATGATCCCTTCATCCTGCTGGTGGACAAGAAAGTATCCAACATCCGCGAAATGCTGCCGGTGCTGGAAGGCGTTGCCAAAGCAGGCAAGCCGCTGCTGATCGTTGCCGAAGACGTGGAAGGCGAAGCGCTGGCTACCCTGGTGGTCAACACCATGCGTGGCATTGTGAAAGTGGCTGCCGTCAAGGCGCCGGGCTTCGGTGACCGTCGCAAGGCCATGCTGCAGGATATCGCCATGCTGACCGGTGGTACCGTGATCTCCGAAGAAGTAGGCATGGAGCTGGAAAAAGCGACCCTGGAAGATCTGGGCCGTGCCAAGCGTATCGTCATCACCAAAGAGAACACCACCATCATCGATGGCGTGGGTGATGCTGCCCTGATCGAAAGCCGTGTGGCCCAGATCCGTCAGCAAATCGAAGAGACCTCTTCCGATTACGACCGTGAGAAGCTGCAAGAGCGCGTAGCCAAACTGGCTGGTGGCGTTGCCGTGATCAAGGTCGGTGCTGCGACCGAAGTCGAGATGAAAGAGAAGAAAGCCCGTGTTGACGATGCCCTGCACGCAACCCGCGCTGCTGTAGAAGAAGGCGTTGTTGCTGGTGGTGGTGTGGCGCTGGTACGCGTTGCCGCCAAACTGGCCGGCCTGCGTGGTGACAACGAAGATCAGAATGTGGGTATCAAGGTTGCCTTGCGCGCCATGGAAGCCCCGCTGCGTCAAATCGTCATCAACGCTGGCGAAGAAGCCTCCGTCATTGCCAACGCCGTGAAAAATGGTGAAGGCAACTTCGGCTATAACGCTTACACCGAACAGTACGGTGACATGCTGGCCATGGGTATCCTGGATCCGACCAAGGTTACCCGTTCTGCTCTGCAGTTCGCCTCTTCCATCGCCGGCCTGATGATCACCACAGAGTGCATGATCACCGAGCTGCCGAAGAAAGATACCCCTGCCATGCCTGACATGGGCGGCATGGGTGGCATGGGCATGATGTAATTCAGTCCTGGTTACCAAACGGCTCGCTTTTGCGGGCCGTTTTTTTTATGGCGACTAAACTGAGTCTATTGTTGGTGACTTTTTCTGAGGTGAGTATGCGTGCACTGGGTTTGATTCCATTACTGTTTTCTCTGGCGATGCCGGTCATGGCCCTTGAGGCGCCGCAGGGTCCCGTCATCTTGACGGTGACCGGCAATGTGAAGCCTGCCGAGGCAACAGAGGGGGAGGTGGCTTTCGATCTGGCCATGCTCAAGGCCTTGCCCCAGCATGAGATAGTGACGGGAAATCCCTGGGTCGACAAACCGCACAAGTATGTGGGGCCCAAGCTGGCAGATGTGTTGGCTGCCGTCGGAGCGGATGGCAAATCCATTACCCTGACCGCCCTGAACAGTTTTCAGATACGGATCAACTGGGACAAGGTCAGCAAATACGATCCCATTCTGGCCTGGCAAGATGACGGTGTGACCATGCGGGTACGGAATAAGGGGCCGCTTTGGTTTATCCTACCGCTGGATCAGCATCCGGAGCTGAAACGATCAGAGTTCACTGACATGATGATCTGGCAGTTGAATGCGGTTGACGTTCAACATTGATATAACGGCGTGCGGGAGTGCGAGTGAAAGCAAAGACCAAGGCGTGGCCTTTACTTGTCGTTCTTTACCTATCCATCCTGTTGTTTACGGGAAGTACCCTGTATTGCCTCGCGCAGATACAGAATGCGACCCGGGTGATGGAAAAGTACACCTATGACGTCTCCTGGGCGCTGATGCAGTTGCAGCTGGAGTTGGGGCGCTTCCTCAACTCCGTCGAGATCTACCATTATGGTGGCATCGATCACGACACTCTGATGCTGCGTTACGACATCCTCTGGAGCCGCACGCCAATCCTGCTCAGCGGGCAGTTGCGCCAGAGCATGAAAGACAAGCAAAAGACCCTGCGTCTGGTGCAGCTGATTGAAAGCAATATCCGCGAGATGGAGTCCAATATCTCCAATCTGAAGTCGGGTACGCCAGATTATCAACAAATCATGATGCGATTGGCCCCTCTGCAAGAACCTCTCTCCTACTCTCTCGCCTCTGTGATGCAAAAGAACATCAATGTCTATTCCGGTAATGACAAACGCTTTGGCCAGCTGCGCAACGCCTTGCTGTTTATGGTTTCCGGTCTGGTGTTGTCCGTGATGTTGCTCAGTGGCCTGCTGATCCGCGAGGCGCGCCGCCATTTCCGGGCTGCAAGAGTCGATCCCCTGACCGGGCTGGTCAATCGGCTGGCGTTGCTGGAGAAGATGGAATCGTACGCAACCAAGGAGATACCATTTGGTTTGGTACTGGTCGATATCAACGATTTTCGGGATATCAACAGCAAATTTGGCTACAACACCGGCGACTTTTTGCTGCAGGAGATGGCAAAGCGGGTCCGCGGCCTGTGTGAAAACGGTGAGTGGGTGGCGCGTCTGGGTGGAGATCAGTTTGCCATTATCCAGCGTGAGAGCAGTGACCTGCGGCAGGTGAGAGAGCTGGTTGTACGCCTGCTTCATGCGCTCAAGCAGGACATCATCATCGACAACTACCCCTTCCGGCTGGAGGTGGGGATAGGTATCGCCTTCTTCCCGATGGACAGCAAGCTGACCCTGGAGCTGCTCAGTCGGGCCGAGCAGGCGCTGTTCCACAGTCGCAAGACTCATGTCCCTTATGTCATCTATGACAACTCGCTGCTCAATGAAACGGCGCGGCGCAAGCATCTGGCAAGCGACATGATCATGGCGCTGGAGCACAACGCACTCGAACTGTATTACCAGCCCATCGTCAATCTTGAAAGCGGTCGCTGCGAGGCTGTCGAAGCGCTGCTGCGCTGGCGTCACCCTGAATTGGGGTTCATTCCGCCCAACGAGGTGATCCAGGTGGCGGAAGAGTTCCAGCTGGCCGAGAAACTGGGCAGCTGGGTGCTGAACACCGCCTGTGAGCAGCTCTATCAGTGGCAGCAGCTTGGACTGGTCGACTTGCAAATGTGCGTGAATATCTCGCCTGGCATGTACCAGCGCAATTTGTTGAAACTGGTCGCCAAGGCGTTGATGGATCACCATATCCCGGCCGCCAGCCTGGTGTTGGAGGTGACGGAAGACACCACAATGCGCGAGGTGAAGAATTCCCTGCAGCTGATGCAGGATCTGAATCAACAAGGGGTGCAGTTGGCGCTGGATGATTTCGGTACCGGCTACTCATCTCTCAGCTATCTGCAGAAATTGCCGGTCAGCAAGGTGAAGATCGATCGCTCCTTCATCCAGGGGATCGATACCTCGATAGAAGCATCTGAACTGGTCGCCAACATTTGCCGTATGGGTTCCATGCTGGGCAAGAGTCTGGTGTGCGAAGGGATTGAAACTCAGGCGCAGCTCGATGTTTTGCGTACACTCACTGATATGCATCTGTATGGACAAGGTTATCTGTTCAGCCGCCCCGAGCAGGCCGAGAAGATATATCAGACTCTTCTGGAGATGGAGGAGGCGTGGTTGAAGTGGAGCCAGCCGGGTAAGGCGTATTTAATTTAGCCAAAACAGTTCATGTTTGGCGCAAGATGGCCGATAGTCTTAGGGCAGGAGGTACACCATGGATATATCTAGTTCTGCTAATGCGTCGTTTGGTTCTGCGTTGATGACGGCCAGTCTGGCCAAAAAACAGCAGACTCAAGAGGGCGAAGCTGCGCTGAAGCTGTTGCAAAATGCAGCCCAATCCGCGCCGGTTGCACCGACATCGGCCAGCGGCTCGCTGGGAAGCAAGATCGATATTCGCGTCTGACCCTAATGAAAAAGCCCCCATCTCGCGATGGGGGCTTTTTTATATCTGCGATTTGCTTCGCATCCCTTCAGGTCAGAGCGGGAAGGGCGCTGGCGCCTCGAAGGTCATCCGCTCGCCACTGCGGGGGTGGCTGATGGTCAGCATGGCCGCATGCAGGTAAAGATGGGGCGCTGCCGCCAGTGCATCCGGATGGGCATAGAGGTTGTCACCCAGAATGGGGTGCCCCAGCTCCAGCATATGGACGCGCAGCTGGTGGGAGCGACCCGTGATGGGGGTCAGCTTGATCAGGCTGTTGCCGTTCTGCACCTTCAGTTTTTCCCACAGGGTCAGGGCGTGGCGTCCCTCCTCAAAATCCACCTTCTGTTTCGGGCGGTTGGGCCAGTCGACGCAGAGCGGCAGGTCGACCTGACCCGAGTCTGCTTCTGGCTCGCCCCACACCCAGGCGAGGTAGTGCTTCTCGGTCTCCCGCTCGCGAAATTGCCGACTCAGCTCCCGATGAGAATTGGGATTGAGGGGAATGACAATGACGCCCGTGGTGGACATGTCGAGGCGATGGGCGGCTGCCGCCTTGGGGTGCTGCTGCTTCACCCGATGCAGGACGCTGTCTTCATTCTCGGGGCCGCGCCCGGGGACGCTCAGCAGGCCGGTGGGCTTGTTGACCACCATGATGTCCTTGTCCTTGAACAGGATATCGAGCCAGGGTTCCAGAGGCGGTGAGTATTCAAACATAAATGTCTCGCATCAAAAGGTGGGGCAAGCCCCCCATCAGTTATGGGTAACCACAATCATAAAGGGCATGGGATCCCGCGTGAGCCGGAGCCGGTCATGCCTCTTCACTGACTTGTCAGTTATGGATGACCACGATAATAAAGTGCATGGCATCCAGCCTGAGCCGGATCAGGTCATGTCTCTTCATTGCCGCGTCAGTTATGGGTGACCACGATAAAGCGGATTGCATCCAGCTTGAGTTGGGTCTGATCGATCAGGTGGTGCAATTCTGCCTGCAGATTGCGCAGATAATCCAGCTCGCTGTCACGCACGTTCGGATTGACTGCCTTGAGCGCTTCCAGACGATCCAGATCCTGCTGCAGGGTCTGCGCCATCCGGGCACGGGCCTTGTCGACAATCCCGGCTTTCAGCTCTTCGGCAATGACCTGGCCCTTGCCAATCAGACCGTGAATCACCGGCTGGGAGGCGGTGACCAACTTGCTGCCAAGGTGGCGGTTGACCGGGGTCAGCTGGCGGTTGAAGGCATCGAATGCCACCTTCTCGCCCAGATTCTGGCCGTTCTTGTCCATCAGCAGGCGGATCGGTGTCGGCGGCATGAAGCGATAGAGCTGGGGATGGGCCGCAGACTCGGCGACGAAGATCAGCTCAAGCAGGATGGAGCCGATGGGCAGCGCCTTGTTCTTGAGCAGGGCCACAGACGTTGCGCCGATCTCGGAGCCCAGAATGAGGTCGATACCGCCGCGCATCATGGGGTGATCCCAGGAGAGCAGCGCCATGTCATCCCGTGACAAGGCGGTCGGGCGATCGAAGGTGATGGTCATGCCATCCTGCGGCAGGCCCGGGAAGCTGGATACCAGCATGTGATCACCCGGAGTCAGCACCAGCGCGTTCTCGCCTCTGTCATCCTGATTGACGCCGATCTCGTCGAACATCTTGAGGGCGAAGGAGACCATGCCGGTGTCATCATCTTCGGCGGCCAGCTTGTCAACCAGTTGCTGGGCTGCGGCGCCACCGCTGGAGTGGATCTCCAGCAGGCGATCGCGACCCTGCTCCAGTCTGGCTTTGAGCGGCTCGTGCAGCTCGCGGGTCTTGATCAGCAGGGCGTCGAGGGTCGCCTGCTCGCCGGTGTTGGCGGCCAGCAGCTCGAACAGCTCGTCACGCACAGCTTCGAATACCGGGCGGGCAGTCGGGCAGGTCTGCTCGAACGCATCCAGACCATCGTGATACCAGAGCTGCAGGGCGCGCTGGGCAGTCCCTTCCAGATAAGGAACGTGGATCTCGACGGTATTCTGCTGACCGATACGGTCCAGACGACCGATGCGCTGTTCAAGTAGATCCGGATTGAGGGGCAGATCGAACAGCACCAGATGACTGGCAAACTGGAAGTTGCGACCTTCTGAACCAATCTCGGAGCAGAGCAGCACCTGGGCGCCACCATCCTCTTGCGCAAAATAGGCAGAGGCCTTATCCCGCTCGAGGATGGACATCCCTTCATGGAATACAGTGCCGCGGATCCCTTCACGGGTGCGCAGCGCCTCTTCCAGCGCGATGGCGGTGGCCGCTTCGGAGCAGATCACCAGCACCTTTTGCTGGCGAGCAGAGAGCAGCAGCTCCAGCAACCAGTCGACGCGGGGATCGAACTGGGTCCAGGTAGCGTTTTCCCCTTCGAACTGCTGGAAGATCTTCTCGGGATAGAGATAGCGCAGGGCGCGGGTCTGCAGATCGCCGCCATTGCCACCCATCATACCCATCACCTTGATAGCAGTCTTGTACTGCTCCGGCAGTGGCATGGGGTAGACGTTGAGGTGGCGCTCGGGGAAGCCCTGAATATTGGCGCGGCTGTTACGGAACAGCACCCGGCCGGTGCCGTGCTGATCCAGCAGCTTGGCAACTGCCTGCTGGCGGGCAGCCGCATCGCTCATATCCAGCCCTTCCAGCTGGCTGGCAAGGATCTGCCTGGCTTCATCGCTCAGGGTCTCGCCATCCAGCAGTTCTTGCGCCGCGCTGGCGACCTTGCCATAAGCTTGCTCCTCGGCGAGGAAGGCCTCGTAATCGTAGAAGCGCTCCGGGTCGAGCAGGCGCAGACGGGCAAAGTGGCTCTGGTGGCCCAACTGATCCGGGGTGGCGGTCAGCAGCAGCACACCCGGCACTTGTTCGGCCAGCGCTTCCACCATTTCGTAGGCGCGGCTTGGGGCATCGATGCTCCACTCAAGATGATGCGCCTCGTCGACAACCAGCAGATCCCACTCGGCTTCCAGCACCTGCTCGAAACGACGACGCTTCTTGCGCAGGAAGTCTAGGCTGCAGATCACCAGCTGCTCGGTCTCGAAGGGGTTCTCCGCATCGGCGAAGGCCTCGATACATCGCTCCTCGTCAAACAGCGAGAAGTGCAGGTTGAAGCGGCGCAGCATCTCGACCAGCCATTGGTGCTGGAGAGTCTCGGGCAGCAGTATGAGCACGCGATGGGCGCGACCGGAGAGCAGCTGCTGATGGATGATCATGCCCGCTTCGATGGTCTTGCCCAGGCCCACTTCATCGGCCAGCAGTACGCGCGGAGCATAGCGGTGACCCACTTCATGGGCGATATAGAGTTGGTGCGGGATCAGGCTGACCCGGCCACCGGCCAGACCGCGAGTCGGGTTAAGGCGACGTTTATGCTGGTTGATCAGCGCTTCGTAACGCAGGGTAAAGCGGGACATACGGTCAATCTGACCGGCGAACAGGCGATCCTGCGGCTTGTTGAATTTGATAAAGTTGCTGAGAAACACTTCCTTGAGGGCAACGGGCTCATCATTGTCGGTGCGTACACCTACATATATAAGCAGACCGTCTTTTTCCTGCACTTCTTCGACCGTCATGGTCCAGTCTTCGTGAGTGGCGATCTGATCGCCCACATTGAAGCTGACCCGGGTTACCGGAGCCTCTTCTTTGGCATACATGCGGTTTTCACCGGTAGCCGGAAACAACAGGGTAACCATGCGTCCTTCAACAGCAACGACAGTCCCCAACCCCAGATCCGTCTCTGTATCACTAATCCAACGCTGGCCAAGTGCAAAAGGCATTAAACTCTCCAAAGCCCAAGAGTGTGTGAATCGCAAAGGGGCGCTATGTTACCCGAAGGCGTGACCTCGATCACCATGCATATGGAAGTGGGCGGTGCCAATTCGCTACAAGTTTGATCTATCGCTGCCAAGACATCATTGAAGATAGACATATGTCGCCATATGAGTGTGTTGTTGCGGGATAAACAGTCTTTTTGGTGAATTGATGAGCTGTTGAGATAATAATTCGAATTTAATTCGAAACGCCCCTTGCAAGCGTGATCCAGATCCCTATAATGCGCCACATCGACAGGGCAAGCGGCAACGCAAACAACCTCGTCGATAACCTCGAAAAGCCTTTGAAAATAAGGCTTGACTCGAGAAGGCGGTTGAGTAGAATTCCACTCCCGCAGCAACACACTGTTGCGTCGCTCTTTAACAATTTGAATCAAGCAATCTGTGTGGGCACTCACAGCATCGAACATCAAACAATTTTGTTGATTTTC